>NZ_JBMDKE010000001.1:0-264816 GCF_057809555.1 Niveispirillum sp. FG156
ATCGGCGCTAACCGCGCCTCACGCTGGGTCCCGGCTTTCGCCGGGATGACGAAGAGAACGCGTTTCCAGTCAGAAGAAGTCCGCTCTAAAAAGCCCGGATCTGCATCTGGATCGGGCCTTCGGCGCGGCCATGGATGAACTGATCGACGTAAGCGTTGCCGCTATTGTCGATCTCCGACACAGGACCCACCCAGATCAGCTTGCCCTTGTAGAGCATGGCGATACGGTCGGCGATCTTGCGGGCGCTGGCCATGTCATGGGTGATGGAAAGCGCGGTGGCGCCCAGATCCTTCACGCATTTCACGATCAGGTCGTTGATGACGTCAGCCATGATCGGGTCCAGGCCCGTCGTCGGCTCGTCAAAGAAGATGATCTCCGGGTTGGTGCAGATGGCGCGGGCCAGGCCCACGCGCTTCTGCATGCCGCCCGACAGTTCGGAGGGGGAAAGGTTGGCGACATCAGGACCCAGGCCGACGGCACCTAAGGTGGCGACGGCACGCTCCCGTGCCTCCTTCCGGCCCACGCGCTGCCCCTGCATCAGGCCGAAGGCCACGTTTTCCCAGACGGGCAGGCTGTCGAACAGGGCGGCCCCCTGGAACAGCATGCCGAACTTGGCCATGGCGCGTTCACGGTCACGGCCCGTGATATAGGTCGTATCCTCCCCATCGATACGGATGCTGCCCGCATCGGGCTGCAGGATGCCCAGGATGCTTTTCAGCAGCACCGACTTGCCGGTGCCCGAGCCGCCGATGATCACCACGCTTTCGCCGCGCTGGATATCCAGGTCGACGCCGTCCAGCACCACCTTGGGCCCGAACGCCTTCTTCACGCCTTTCAGCGAGATCTTCGGCACATCCATATCCTGCGTCAGTTCCAAGGGCGCCATCGTCATGAGAAGAAGATCCCCGTCAGCAGGTAGTTCAGGACCAGGATAAGGATGGAGGCGGATACCACGGCATTGGTGGTGGCCGCCCCCACGCCCTGCGCGCCGCCGCGCGAGTTATAGCCGTGGTAGCAGCCCATCAGCGAGATGACGAAGCCGAACGCCGCCGCCTTCACCAGACCGGACACCACGTCCATGAATTCCAGATATTGCCAACTGTTGTTGATATAGCTCGACGCGTTGAAGCCCAGCCGGTAGACGGCCACCAGATAGCCGCCGAACACACCGATGATGTCGGCCACCAGCACCAGGATGGGCAGCATGGTGGTGCCGGCGATCAGGCGGGGCACCACCAGATACTTATAGGGGTTGGTGGAAAGCGTGGTTAGCGCGTCCACCTGCTCCGTCACCCGCATGGTGCCCAGTTCCGCCGCCATGGCGGCACCAATGCGGCCCGCCACCATCAGGCCGGCCAGAACCGGCCCCAGTTCACGGGTGATCGACAGAACCACGACGGTGGCGATGGCGCTTTCGGCGGAGAAGCGGGAGAAGCCGGAATAGCTTTGCAGCGCCAGCACCATGCCCGTGAACACGGCGGTCAGGCCGACGACGGGTAGGCTGTAATAGCCGATCTCCACCATCTGCCGACCGATATGCCGGAAATAGAAGGGCGGGCGCAGGCAATGGGCCAGGGCCGTTAGGGTGAACAGGGCCAGCCGCCCAGTCGCCTCCAGGAAGGTCAGGGTGGCACGGCCGATCGCGCTGAGGAAATTCATCTACCTGGCCTTCTGCTTGGGAGCGGAACCCACCCCATCGCTAGACAATGGGGTGTCTTCTGTCAATGTCGAGGGGAAGAGGGCACATGCCCATATTGCGCCGCACCCAAGCCAGTCCCGCATGGAGCCTTTGCATTTCTTTCCCTATGAAGGTTCTTGCCGCGTCGGTGATTTCGCCTTAAAACCGAAACATGAAATGAGCTGTCGGTGTTCCCAGTGGGTTCGCCGTTGCTTGAAACCTTTTACGGATGGACGGTCCCCCCGTGATGGCGGCAGACCAGATGACGGAACAGCAGAACAGCACGGGCCTCACCGCCCGCGCCGTTGGCCTGTCTGCATCTTCCATTCGTCGCGGCCGCCTTGTCCTGGCCGCCACCCTACGACTAATCACCCCCTGAGCGCCCGATGCTGTGCCGCCCTCGCTGCGGCGCGGCCCGCGATCAGGGGAAGAGGCGCCGGACCGGCGCCGCCGAAACCACATATTTCTTCTATCGATTTCGGTGCGGTGCCCCTGACAGGACCGTACCCGACGTGCCGCAAGGGACCAGGACATGAGCATCACCCGCGACAGCAACCGCGTCATCATTTTCGACACCACCCTGCGCGATGGCGAGCAGGCGCCCGGCTGTTCCATGAACCTGGATGAAAAGCTGCGCATCGCCACGGTACTGGAGGAAATGGGCGTCGATGTCATCGAGGCCGGTTTCCCCATCGCGTCGAACGGCGATTTTGAGGCCGTGCGCGAAGTGGCCCGCACCGTGAAGAATGCCACCATCGCGGCGCTGGCCCGCACGGCCCGCGCCGATATCGACCGCGCCGCCGAGGCCTTGCAGCTGGCGCAGCGCAAGCGCATCCACACCTTCATCTCCACCAGCCCCGTCCACATGAACTACATGTTGAAGATGACGGAAGAGGAGGTGTTGCAGCGCACCATCGATTATGTCGGTTATGCCCGCAACCTGACCGACGATGTCGAATGGTCCGCCCAGGATGGTTCCCGCTCTGACCGCGATTTCCTGTGCCGTACGGTGGAGGCGGCCATCAAGGCCGGCGCCACCACCATCAATATCCCCGACACGGTCGGCTATGCCCTGCCGGAAGAATATGCCGCCATGTTCAAGGACGTGATGACCCGCGTCCCCAATTCCGACAAGGCCATCTTCTCTGTCCATTGCCATAACGATCTGGGGTTGGCCGTCGCCAATTCCCTGGCCGGCATCGGCGTCGGTGTGCGTCAGGTGGAATGCACCATCAATGGCCTGGGCGAGCGGGCGGGCAACGCGTCGCTGGAAGAGATCGTAATGGCGCTGCGCACGCGCCATGACCTGATCGGTTGCACCACCGGTATCAAAACGGAACATATCACCCGCATTTCCCGTCTGGTTTCCACCATCACCGGTTTCCAGGTGCAGCCCAACAAGGCCATCGTGGGTGCCAACGCCTTTGCCCATGAAAGCGGCATCCATCAGGACGGCATGCTGAAGCACGCCGAGACCTATGAGATCATGACCCCGGAATCGGTGGGTCTGAACCGCTCCTCCCTGGTCATGGGCAAGCATTCGGGCCGCGCCGCCTTCCGCGCCAAGCTGAAGGAACTGGGCTATGACGATCTGGGTGAGAATGCGGTGAATGACGCGTTCGGCCGGTTCAAGGATCTGGCCGACCGCAAGAAGGACATCTACGACGAAGACATCATCGCCATCATGGATGATGAGGTCGGTCGTCAGCATGACCGCGTGCGTTTCCACGCCCTGCATGTCGTGGCCGGTTCGCGCGGGCCGCAGCATGCCGTGCTGGAACTGGAGATTGACGGCAAGCCCATCCCGCCGGTCGTGGCCTTCGGCAATGGCCCCGTCGATGCCGTCTTCAACGCCCTGAAGCTGGCCTTCCCGCATGAAGCGAAGCTGCAGCTCTATCAGGTGCATGCCGTGACCCAGGGTACCGACGCCCAAGCCGAGGTGACGGTGCGACTGGAAGAGGAAGGCAAGACCGTGAATGGTCAGGGTGCGGATGCCGATACGCTGGTGGCCAGCGCGCGCGCCTATGTGCATGCGCTGAACAAGCTGATCACCAAGCGTCTGAAGACTGCGCCCGTGGCAATGTCAGCGTAAATGCCATCTCCCTCAGGCGCCGGGCGCCGCCATCCGGCGGCTTGGCTTACGCGCACATGTGTGCGCGGGCCAGCGGTCGCTGGCCCCCAAAGGTCGTGGGAGATGACCCTTGGTATTTACGGCGTCGGATGACGGTTTCACGCGACTCCGATTCCACGACTTGAGTCAAACCCCCGTCGGACACCCTTCCGGCGGGGGTTTTTGCCATGTTTTTGCCACGAAGTTTGAGGGTCCAACAGCCCGAAAGGGGGTGATGCGGTGCCTGCACACCCTTCATGTGGCACTGCGAAGGGAACGGGGCGTGGAAATTCCGTTTCCAGGGCTTTCAAGGCTTGAGGGCGCCGCCCCAAATGGTCTATGCAACAAGCGCGACCCGGCATATCCGGGGCCCGGTCGCACCAAGGCGGCAGAATCCGGACATCAGAGATACGCTTAACCCATGTTTTCAAACCTGCTCGGTATGTTCTCCGCCGACATGGCGATCGACCTTGGTACGGCGAACACGCTCGTCTACGTGAAGGGTCGCGGCATCGTCCTCAATGAACCGTCGGTGGTCGCCATCCGCGACCTGCGGGGCAAGAAGCAGGTCTTGGCCGTGGGGGACGAGGCCAAGCTGATGCTTGGCCGTACGCCTGGCAACATCCAGGCCATCCGCCCGCTTCGCGACGGCGTCATCGCCGACTTCGAAGTTGCGGAAGAAATGATCAAGCATTTCATCCGCAAGGTTCACAACCGCCGCAGCTTTGCCAGCCCGGAAATCGTGATCTGCGTTCCGTCGGGTTCCACCGCCGTCGAACGCCGCGCGATCCAGGAAAGTGCCGAGGCTGCCGGCGCGCGCCGCGTTTCCCTGATCGAGGAACCGATGGCTGCCGCCATCGGCGCCGGCCTGCCGGTGACGGAGCCGACGGGCAGCATGGTCGTCGATATCGGCGGTGGCACCACGGAAGTGGCCGTCCTGTCGCTGAACGGCACCGTCCATGCCCGGTCCGCCCGCGTGGGCGGTGACAAGATGGATGAGGCCATCATCGGCTATATCCGCCGTCACCATAACCTGCTGGTGGGTGAAGGCTCGGCTGAGCGTATCAAAAAAGAAATCGGTTCCGCCTGCCCGCCGGAAGATGGTGAAGGCCGGGTCATGGAGATCAAGGGCCGCGACCTGATGAACGGCGTGCCCAAGGAACTGGTGATGAGCGAGCGGCAAATTGCCGAGAGCCTGGCCGAACCGGTCAGCCAGATCATTGAGGCCGTGAAGGTTGCCCTGGAACATACGGCGCCCGAACTGGCCGCCGATATCGTGGACAAGGGCATCGTCCTGACGGGTGGCGGCGCGCTGCTGGCCAACCTGGATTATGTCCTGCGCCATGCCACCGGCCTGCCGGTTTCCATTGCCGATGATCCGCTGTCCTGCGTAGCGCTGGGCTCCGGTCGCGCGCTGGAAGAGGAAAGCCTGCGCAACGTGCTGATTCGCATGTATTGATCGGTCCGCTATAGCGATCCGATATTTACACCATCGCGTTGAAGCGTTACTTTCACAAGGCACTGTAAGCCACCGATTTCGGTGGCTTACCCGATCACGGGACACCACCCCCCGGTGAAGACACGCAATAGCGGATCCGTCGTGCGCATCGCGGCCCCTCTTTGGGGGATGGTGCAGCGATTCTATTTTCCGCTGCTGATCCTGGCTGCCGCCGCCCTGATGATGATCGGGCATGTGAATGGCGGTGCGGTGGAACAGGCGCGCACGCGCGTCACCGATGCCGTTTCCCCGGTTCTGAACGTCATGTCGCGTCCGGCCTCCAGTGTGGCCGACGGGCTGGAATATTTCCGGCAGCTGGTCGATCTGCATGACGAGAATGCCCGCCTGCGCGAAGAGAATTCCCGGTTGCGGCAGTGGGAACAGGCGGCGCTGCGTCTGGATGCCGAAAACCGCTCCCTGCGCTCGCTCCTGTCCTTCAAGCCGGACCCGGCGGCGCGTGTGGTCACGGGCCGTGTCGTCGGTGATCCCGGCGGCGCCTTTGTGCGGACGGTCGTTGTCACCATCGGCGAACGCGATGGTGTGGCACGCGGTCAGGCCGTGATGTCGGGGCAGGGGCTGGTTGGGCGTATCGTGCAGGTCGGCGACTGGTCGTCGCGCGTGCTGCTGATCACCGATCTGAATGCCCGCATCCCCGTCGTGCTGGAAAGCAGCCGGCAGCGCGCCATGCTGGCGGGTGACAATTCCGACCATCCGCTGCTGACGTACCTGCCGCCCAACAGCGAGGTTACGCCGGGTGAGCGGGTGTTTACTTCTGGCCATGGCGGCCTGTTCCCGCCGGGTCTGCCCGTCGGCATTGTTGAAATCGGGGCCGGTGGCAAGCCCCGGGTCGTGCCTATGGCCGACCTGTCGCGTGTGGAGCATGTGCAGGTGGTCGATTTCGGCACCGTAGGCGGCGTGGCCGCCGAAGCGACGCAGCCCGGCGCGATGAAGTAAGGGGCACGGCCTTGGCCGGCGGATTGTTTAACCAGCTCGATCAGACGGCACGCAACCTTGTGCCCTTCACCGTCACTATCCTGGCCATGCTGGTCGGGATGGTGCCTTTGCCGTTGCCCGGCTATGCCATGGTGACGGTGCCCTTCATGCTGATGTGCCTGTTCTACTGGGTCATCCACCGGCCCGACCTGCTGCGCCCGCTGGTGGTGTTCGCCATCGGCCTGTTGCAGGACCTGATCGGCGGCACGCCCATCGGATCGACCTCCATGGTGCTGATGATGGCCTATTGGCTGTTAATCACCCAGCGCCGCTTCTTCCTGGGCCGGTCCTTCGTGATGCTGTGGATCGGTTTTGCATTGGTGGCCACAGGGGCGGCGGCGGTACAATGGTCGGTGTTCGCCCTGATGACGGCCAGCCTTCTGGACGCGCGGCCCGTGCTGGTGCAGGCCCTGATGGGCGTGGCATTGTTCCCGTTGATGGCCTGGCTGCTGCAAAGGCTGCACCGCGCCTATTTGAGCTGAGGGTAACCCATGTCGGCCTTTGACCGGGACGCCGAACGCCAGCGCATGCTGTCCCGCCGCACGCTGGTGCTGGGCGGGCTGCAGGGCGCTGCCGTGGCCACGCTGATGGGCCGGCTCTACTATCTCCAGATCGTGGAGAGCGACCGCTATACCGTGCTGGCGGAGGATAACCGCATCTCGCTGCGGCTGGTGGCGCCGCCCCGCGGCCTGATCACCGACCGGTTCGGCGTGCCGCTGGCCGTGAATGAGCAGAATTTCAGCACCATCATCGTGTCCGAACGCGCCGGCGACGTGCAGCAGATCCTGGATGAGGTGGGAAAGCTGATCCCCCTGACCGAGGCGGATGAAAGGCGCATTCAGCGCGATATCCAGCGCTCCCGCTCCTTCGCGCCTATCACCATCAAGGAAAACCTGACCTGGGATCAGGTGGCGGCGATTGAGGTTAATCTGCCCGACCTGCCGGGCGTGTCCATCGATGTCGGCCAGGTCCGCTCCTACCCGTTCGGCGAGGCGTTGAGTCATGTTCTGGGCTATGTCGGGGTGGCGGCGGAGAAGGATGTCGAAGGGTCCAGCGACCCGCTGCTGACCCTGCCCGGTTTCAAGGTGGGCAAGGGCGGCATCGAGAAACAGTATGATCAGGCCCTGCGCGGCGCCGCCGGCAACCGCCAGCTGGAAGTGAACGCGGTTGGCCGTGTCATCCGGGAACTGTCGCGCGATCCCGGCCAGCCGGGGCGCGAAGCGACACTGACCATCGATGCCAAGCTTCAGCATTATATGCACCAGCGCCTGTCGGCGGAGGAGAGCGCGGCGGCCATCGTCATGGATGTGAATACCGGCGGCATCCACGCGCTCTGTTCCAGCCCCAGTTTCGATCCCAACCAGTTCGCCATGGGTATCGGGTACGAGGCCTATCAGGCCTTGCTGAAGGATGAGCGTACGCCGCTGATCAACAAGGTGATCGCGGGCCAGTATCCGCCGGGTTCGACCTTCAAGATGCTGACGGCGCTGGCGGCCCTGGAATCAGGCATCGTCAATGCCGACCACCGCGTCTTCTGTTCCGGCCATATCGAGCTGGGCAGCCACCGGTTCCACTGCTGGAGCCGCAATGGCCATGGCACGCTGGACATGGTCGGCGCACTGATGAACAGCTGCGACGTCTATTTCTATGACCTTGCCGGTCGGATCGGCATGGACCGTATCGCCGACATGGCCCGCCGTTTCGGCCTGGGTGGCAAGGTCGGGCTGGAACTGCCGGGGGAGCGGCCGGGCCTTATTCCGGACCCGAAATGGAAGCGGCAGGCCCTGAAACAGCCCTGGCACCAGGGGGAGACGCTGATCGCGTCCATGGGCCAGGGCTATGTCCTGACCACGCCATTGCAGCTTGCCGTGATGACGGCGCGGCTGGCCAGCGGGCGGGCGGTACAGCCGCACCTGCTGAAATCCATCGAAGGACAGTTTGCCGAGACGACGGAATGGCCCGCCATCGATGTGAAGCCGGAAAATCTGGCCACCGTCCTGAAGGGCATGAACGCCGTCACCAATGTGCCGGGCGGCACCGGCTATCGTGCCCGCATCAATGTGCCGGGCATGGAGATGGCGGGCAAATCGGGCAGCGCCCAGGTGCGCCGCATTTCCATGGCCGAGCGTAATTCCGGCGTTATCAAGAATGAGAATCTGCCCTGGAAGGAACGTGACCACGCCCTGTTCGTGGCCTTTGCCCCTGTCCAGGCGCCGAAATATGCCTGTGCGGTGATCGTGGAACATGGCGGTGGCGGTGGTGCCGTGGCGGCCCCCATCGCCCGCGATATCCTTCTGGAATGCCAGATGCTGGAGGCGGCGCGCGCCACCGTCGCGCAGCAGCCGCCGCCGGCCACCGACACAACGCCGCCGGCCCCTAACCCTGCGGGAGAAACGCCATGACCCTGGACGTTTCCAGCGACAGCGCCGCCCTTTCCTTCACCGAGAAGCTTGCCCAGATACCCTGGTCCTTCGTGTTCCTGGTCACCATCGTGGCCTGTGTCGGCTTTGCCATGCTCTATTCGGCGGCCAACGGACAGATCGATCCCTGGGCGTCGCGTCAGATGCTGCGCTTTGCCGTCGGTCTGGCGCTGATGCTGTTCATCGGCATGATCGATATCCGGGTCTGGATGAAGATGACCTACCCGCTCTATGGGCTTGTCCTTGTGCTGCTGATCGGCGTGGATCTGTTCGGATCGGTGGGCAAGGGGGCGCAGCGCTGGATCGACCTGGGCTTTGTGCAGTTGCAGCCGTCAGAGATCATGAAGGTCACGCTGGTCATGGCGCTGGCCCGCTATTTCCATGGCGCCTCGCTGGAGGATACGGGCCGCATCCCCTATTTGATCGTGCCGCTGCTGATCGTGGGGGCGCCGGTCGCCCTGGTGCTGGCGCAGCCGAACCTGGGCACGTCGCTGATGCTGATCATGGCGTCGGGGGCGATGTTCTTCCTGTCGGGTGTGCGCTGGTGGAAATTTGCGCTGGTGATCGGCGCCATCCTGATCGCCATCCCGCTCAGCTGGCAGTTCCTGCTGCACGATTATCAGCGCGACCGGGTTGAGACCTTCCTGGACCCCGACAGCGACCCGCTGGGCACCGGCTATCACATCACGCAGTCGAAGATCGCCTTCGGGTCGGGCGGGCTGACGGGGAAGGGGTTCCTGCAGGGCACGCAGAGCCATCTGAACTTCCTGCCGGAAAAGCAGACCGACTTTATCTTTACCATGCTGGCGGAAGAGTTCGGGCTGGTCGGGTCGGTCAGCTTCCTGGTGCTGTATTGCCTGCTGCTGCTGTTCGGTTTCGTCATCGCGGGGCGATGTAGACATCAGTATGGGCGGCTTCTGGCGCTGGGGCTGACGGTCAACCTGTTCCTCTATCTTTTCATCAATGTCGCCATGATCATGGGTCTGATCCCCGTGGTGGGCGTGCCGCTGCCGCTGATCTCCTATGGCGGGACGGCGACCCTGGCCGTGATGGTGGGCTTTGGCCTGCTGATGTCGGTGCATGTCCACCGGGATGTGCGTATGTCCCGCCGCGGCCTGGGCGATTTGTAACAGGGCATGCCGCCAGCGCAAATCTCGGTCGCTGAAAAAAGCACCATTCCCTGCATCGAAAACTATCGACAAGGGGAAATCCCTTTGCTACACAGCGCGCCTCGCCACGGTGAACGCCCTGGCGGGGCCGCGAAAGCGGATGTGGATTGGGCGCATAGCTCAGTTGGTAGAGCAGCTGACTCTTAATCAGCGGGTCCAAGGTTCGAGTCCTTGTGCGCCCACCAACCTTCCTCCCATCTCAAAGAAATCACTGCGTAGATAGTTCTGGCGCCCCTGCAAGGGGTGGTCTGTCTGCGCATCGCCTTGATCCCGCCCCGATCCCACGTCACCATGCCCGTCAGGGGGTATGGGAATTTGCAAGGGAAGGAGGACGCGGGATCATGCGTCACCATCTGTTACTGCCGCTGCTGGCCCTGCTTTGTGCCGGCCCCGCCATGGCATCCGAGAATGCCGCGACGCCGGACAAGGCACGCGAAACCTGCATCGACTCGCGCCGCATCAATGGCTGGACCTCGGAAAACGACCGATCGATCGTTGTCACGCTGGGTGCCAAACAGCGCTACCGCATGGAATTGAGCGGGTCGGCCAGCGTCTTCAATGTGGACAGCCAACCAAACCTTGCCTTCATTCCGCGCAGCGACGGCTCGCTCTGTGCCGGCTGGGGCCATGTCGGGGTGGAGGGGCAGCGCATTCCCATCCTGTCCATCACCCGCCTGACGGACCCGCCGCCCAAGGCTGCTGCGGCCGCACCATCGGAGAAATGATTTGCTATCGCCCGCCTTCGTCCCATTCCGCACCACCGTCTGCGGCATCCAGGAACTGCCCGGCCATGCATTGGCCGGGGTGACCCACCTTGTCTCCATCCTGGACCCGGACCGGGAACCGCTGACGGCGTTCGACGATTACGGGCCGCATCACCGCATCGACCTGCGATTCGACGATGTCATCATCGAACTGCCGGAACGGATGGCGCCGCTGGACCGGCATCTGGAACGGGTGCTGGCCTTCGGGCAGCGTCTGACGGCAGAGGCGGGGGCGCAGGACCATCTGCTGGTCCATTGCCATATGGGCATTTCCCGCTCCACTGCCGCCATGGCCCTGATCCTGACCCAGGCCCGTCCCGACCGCCCGGCGGTGGAGGCCCTGGCGGAGGTGGTGCGCATCCGCCCCCAGGCTTGGCCCAACCTGCGCATGCTGGAAATCGGCGGCGACATCCTGGGCCGGCGTCGCGAACTGCTGGACGCCGTTCGCGAGGTCTATCAGCGCCGCGCCCAGGGGCAGGCCGACTGGGTCCGGTTCCTGCGGGAGAACCACCGCGAGCGGGAATTGACCCATATGGGATGACCCAGTGCCGAATGCCGTAGGTCAGGTCGAGGCGTAAGCCTCGCCCTGACCTACGGGTTGGGGCTGCCGACGATCCGGTCGAACGCGGCCTTCACCGCCGCCGCTTTGGTTCGCAAGGTGGCTTCCACCGTCTCGAACGGGGTGCCTTCGGGCAGGTCGGGGAGGGCGGCGCGGGCGAGGCCGGCTTTCAGGCCGGGCGGGGCCTTGGCGGCATCGAATCCGCCTTCGACGGTCAGGCGCAGGAAGCCCTGAACACGGCGCCAGGTCTTGTGTGCGTCGATCAGCAGGTTCGCCGTCTCCACATCGATAAAGCCGCTGTCGCCCAGCCAGGCCAGCGCGCCGGTTGTATTGGGGTCGATGATTTCCGGGCGTTCCGGGGCGTGCAGCAGGGTCAGGTATTGGGCGATGAACTGGATATCGATCATGCCGCCGCGCACATATTTCACGGTCCAGATATCGTCCGTATGGTGCTGCTGATCGATGCGGCCACGCATGGAGGCCACGTCCTCGCGCAGCTTCGCGGGATCGCGGGGTCGGGTCAGGACCGACACGATCTCTGCTGTCAGATGCCGGCGCAGACTGTCTGGTCCGGTTACAACCCTAGCGCGGGTCAGGGCCATATGTTCCCAGGTCCAGGCGCTATCGCGCTGATACTTGGCGAATCCATCGAAACTGACGGCCAGCGGCCCGGCATTGCCGGATGGACGCAGGCGCATATCAACCTCATACAACTGCCCCTCCGCGGTATGGGCGGTGATGGCATTGACCAGACGCTGCGTCAGCTTGATGAAATAATCGTTGGGGGACAGGGGCTTGGCCCCATCCGACTGCACCACGTCATCCGGCACCTTATAGACCGTGATCAGGTCCAGGTCAGAACGCAGCGACAGGGAGCGGGCGCCCAGGCGTCCTAAGCCCAGGATGGCCATGCCCGCACCGGGCAGGCGGCCATGGCGCTTGGCAAACTCCTCCTCCACCGCGCGCTGAAGACCGGACAAGCCCACCTCGGCCACATCGGTCAGGAAGGCGCCCAGACGGTCGGCGTCGCTGACATGGCGCAGGATATGGACGCCGGCCCGGAAGCGATGTTCGTTGGTCCAGCGGCGGGTGAGGTCCAGCACCTCCTCAAAATAATGCGCGCCGCCAACCAGGGCGTCGAATCCGGCCTCCAGCTCCTCGCGTCCCGGCAGGGTGCCGAAAAAGCCCGGCAGCAGGACGGCATCCAGCGCCTGCGGCTGCCGCGCCAGCTGTTCGGCCAGACGGGGCGCGGTGCCCATCACCTCTGCCACCAGATCCAGCAGATTGGGGTTGGCATAGAACAGGCTGAATAGCTGCACCCCCGCCGGCAGGCGAGAGAGGAACTCATCAAATTTCAGGAAGGCTTGATCGGGCTGGGCCGTCTTGCCAAAGGCCGCCAGCAGCGTGGGGACCAGCTCGGTCAGCAGTTCGCGTGCCCGCTGGCTGCGCGTGGCGCGGTAGCGGCCATGGTGCCAGGCCCGGATCTGCCCCGCCACGGCGGACGGGTTGGCATAGCCCATGCCGCGCAGCGTCTCCATCGTGTCGGGATCATCCTCCGTGCCCGTGAAGACCAGACTGCCGGAGCCGGACAAGGCGGGGCTTTCGGAAAACAGATGGTCGTAATGATCCTCCACCACCGTCAAGGTGGCCATCAACCGGTCGCGGAAGGATTGGGTGTCGGGAAAGCCCAGGAAGGCGGCGATGCGGTCCACCCCGTCATCGGTCTTGGGCAATTGGTGGGTCTGCTGATCATCCACCATCTGCACGCGGTGTTCGACGGTGCGCAGGAAACGGTAAGCCTCTGACATGTCATCGGCCACCCGCTGTTCCACGCGGTCGGCGGCAACCAGGGCGTAGAGCGTCTCCACCGTCCCGCAGGTGCGCAAGGAACGGTCGCGTCCACCGAAGATCAATTGCTGGGTCTGGGCGAAGAATTCGATCTCGCGGATGCCGCCGCGCCCGATCTTGATATTGTGGCCGTTGACGGTCTTTTCCCGGTGGCCCTTATGTGCGCCGATCTGCCGCTTGATGGAATGGATGTCCTGGATGGCCGCGAAATCCAGGTTCCGGCGCCAGATGAAGTGCCGGATGATATCCATGAAGCCCTTGCCGGCTTCCAGATCGCCGGCCACGGGCCGCGCCTTGATCATGGCCGCGCGTTCCCAGTTCTGGCCCAGGCTGCTGTAATAGGCTTCTGCCGCAGAAACGCTGACCGCAACGGGTGTGGCGCCGGGATCGGGGCGCAGCCGCAGGTCGGTGCGGAACACGTACCCATCGGCGGTGCGTTCATCCATGATCCGCACCATTTCGCGCGTGGCCCGCACGAAATGTTTCGTCATCTCCCCGTCCGGCACCTGCACGATGCCATCGTCATACAACACGATCAGATCGATGTCGGAGGAGTAGTTCAGTTCGCGCGCGCCGAACTTTCCCATGGCCAGGACGATGTAACCGCTGCCTTTTTCAGGTTGTTCGGTGTCCGGAACGATCAGGCGGCCCATGGAAACCAGCTGCCGCAGCGCCACGCGCACCGCCAGCTGAAGGGTGGCCTGCGCGAAATCGGACAGGGCGCCCGTGACCTTTTCCAAGGGCCAGTCGCCACCCATGTCGGCCAGCCCGATCAGCAGGGCGGCGCGGCGCTTGGCGATGCGCAGGGCCTTCATCAGCTTGTCGGCACTGGTCTGTGCGCCATGATCGCGCCACAGTGCCTGGACAAGTTCGTCAAAGGCCGCGTCGAAGCCGATTTCCAGCAATTGCCGGAAGAAACCCATCTCCCGTACCAGGGCATGTCCCAGGAACGGGCTGTTGGCGAACACTGCTTCCAGCACGCGCTTTCCATGGGGATCGGCGGCGTAGGAACGGGCGAAGGCGGCGAGATCGGGATCACATCCCGGACCCGCCGCTTCATGCCAATGTTCCAGTCCGACGGCGGCACGTTGCGGATCGCCAAGGCGGGGAAGGGATTCTTGATTGAACATCGGGTGTCTACCGGGCTATCCCAAGCGGACCGCATGGGCGGGGGGCCAGACTGCCCACCGACCCTTGTTCAGGTCAAGCTGCCCGTAACGCCCGGCGCAACCCGCCGGAGAACCGAGATCGATGCTGCGTCGCACTGCCCTTATCCTGCTTGAACTGGTCACCGGCCTGTTGCTCGTGGTCCTGTTGGCGGGCGGGTATCTGGCGTTCCGGTTGACGCAGCAGGGGCCCATCGGGGTGGATTTTCTCACCCCCTACCTGACACAGGAACTGTCGCGGGAAGGGCCGGTCACGCTGGAGATCGACCGGACGGAACTGGCCTGGGTCGGGTTTGGTACGCCCATTGATATCCGGGTGAAGGGGGTGGAGGCGCATGGCGCCAGCGGCGCCCTGCTGGCCGCCGTGCCGGAAATGCGCCTGGGCCTGTCGGTGCCGGCCTTGCTGCGCGGGCGGGTGGCGCCCACGCGCATCGATCTGGTCGAACCCAGCCTTTATGCCGAACGCACCGCCGATGGCGGCTTCCGCCTGGATATCGGCAGCGATAGCTCCGATCCGGAGGCAGGCGCGCGGATTCTGGCCGATTTGATCGACCAGATGCGCCGGCCCCCCGATCCGGAAGCGACCATGGGTGCCTTGCGCGACCTGCGGATCACGCGTGGCAAGCTGGTGGTGGCCAATCTGGCGACGGAGACGAAATGGCAGGTGCCGCGCCTGGACATGCGCCTGCGCCGCGATGTGCGGGGCGTGCGGGGCACGGCATCCGCCGATATCGACATGGGCGCCAAGATCAACCAGATCGCGGCGGAGGTCACCTGGCGGGCCGAGGATGGCGCCATTACCCTGCGCAGCGGGATGGCCGACATTGTGCCGGCGGAATTTGCGGAGATTGCCCCCGTCCTGCATCCGCTACGCGCGCTGGACGTGACATTGGCCGGCACCGTGATGCTGGAACTGAAATCCGACCTGACGCCTGTGAATCTCGTCCTGGGCCTGACGGGGGGCAAGGGCACCCTGTCGCTGCCTGATCAACTGCCGGAGCCGCTGGCCTTTGACCGGGTGGAACTGCATGGCACGCTGGATGATGCGGGGCGGCATCTGGAACTGACGCGGTTCAACCTGGACATGGCCGGTCCCGCCGACCTGACCATCAGCGGCAATGCCCGCCAGCGGGACAAGAACATCGAACTGGCCCTGACGACCGAGATCACGGGCCTGCCCATGGCGGACCTGCATCGCTACTGGCCCAAGGGTGTGAAGGACAATACGCGCGACTGGATGGTCGGCAATCTGGCCGACGGCACCTTCGACCGCACGGTATTCAAGCTGGAAGGGTCAGGGCCGGTCGATGATCCCGGCGCCTTCCATGTTGCCTCCATGCAGGGGGAGTTCGCGCTGTCGGGCTTTACCGTCCATTACCGCCGGCCCCTGCCGCCCGTCACCAACGTGTCGGCGACGGCGACCTTCGACGGCAAAAGCTTTGATATCGCTGTCAAGGATGGCGCCCTGCTGGATATGAAGGCCGGGCCGGGGATGATCCGCATCCTGGGGCTGGATACCGAGAATGACCACCGTATCGATATCCGTGTGGCCCTGGAGGGGCCGCTGTCATCGGCGCTGACGGTGCTGGACCATCCGCCGCTGGGCTATGCTGCCAAGGTCAATCTGGTGCCGGAAAGGGCATCGGGACAGGCCAAGGCGGAACTGCATTTCGCCTTCCCCCTGGTGGCCGCCCTGACCATGGACATGGTGCAACTGGATGGCAAGGCCAGCCTGACCGGCGTGGCCGTGCCCGACATCGTGGCCGATATCGACGCGACCGAGGGCGTGCTGGAACTGGCCGTCACGGGCCATGACCTGAACATGACGGGCACGGCCCTGCTGAACGGTGTGCCGGCACAGGTGGAATGGCTGGAGAATTTCCCCGCCGATGCGCCCATCGGCACACAGGTGCGGGCGCGCGGCCGCCTGGATGATGAACAGCGCCGCCGCTTCCGCCTGGATTTTCCCGATTGGCTGAACGGGCCGGCGGGCGTGGACATGGTTTATACCAGCGAACGCACGCCCGAAGGCCGGCAGCAGACCATCCAGGCCGATATCGACATCACGCCATCGGTGCTTCGCATCGATGCGATGAAGTGGAAGAAGGAAGCGGACAAGCCGGGCCAAGGCCGGGTGACGGTGAAGTTCAAGGATGGCAAGCCCATCCTGATCCCCGCCTTTGTCGTGACGACGGAGGAACTGGCCGCCATCGGTTCCATGGAACTGCGCGCGGCGGATTATGGCCTGTCGCATCTGCTGCTGACGCAGTTCAAGCTGGGCGACAGCGATGCGCGTATCGATATCCGCGATACCGACGGCAAGGGCGGTCTGGCCATCGATGTGAAGGGCGACAGTTTCGATGTCCGCCCCTTCCGGGGCAAGAACAAGGGGCCGGATGGCAAGGTCATCCCGCCCGATCCGGTGGAGGAGGCAGCGCCCAAGACGCCGCTATCGATCAGCTTCGATCTGGGCCGGGCCATCATGGGCGATGATGGCAGGGAAATCCGTCAGGCCAAGGGCCGGATGGAGCGGGACACCAATATCTGGTACCGCACCGACCTGGACGCCCAGGTGGGGGAGACGGGGTTCTTGCGGGTGCGCTATGCCCCCGATCCCGCCGATGGCCGCATCCTGACGCTGGTCGCCGAAACCGATGATGCCGGGGCCACCTTGCGCGGGCTGGATGTCATCAGCCAGATCAAGGGCGGCCAAATGACCCTGTCGGGCCGATCACAGGCCGATGATCCGGGTCAGTCCCTGGTGGGCAAGGCCAGCCTGACCAATTATCAGGTGCAGGACGCGCCCGTGCTGGCGCGCTTGCTGTCCGCCACGTCGCCGCGTGGATTCGCCAATTTCATGTCGGGTCAGCCCATTGCCTTCTCCCGCCTGTCGGGGGATTGGCTGTGGCACAAGGACGGGATCACCCTGCGTGAGATGCGGACATCGGGATCGCAGGTGGGCCTGACCCTGGAAGGCAATATCGATATCAAGCGTGACGACGTGGCCCTGCAGGGCACCATCGTGCCCTTCACCACGGTCAACAAGCTGCTGGGCGTGATCCCGCTGCTGGGTGACCTGCTGGTGGGCGGGGAAGGGCAGGGGCTGTTCGCCGCGACCTATAGCGTGAAGGGGCCGACGGACAAGCTGGATGTCGGGGTCAATCCGCTGGCCGTTCTGGCGCCGGGCTTCCTGCGCAACCTGTTCTTCCTGCCGCAGCCGGCGGGTGAGGATTTGCCGAAGGAGGCGAAGCCGTAGGTCAGGTCGAGCCGCAGGCGAGCCCTGACAGAAAAGGATTGAAAGCCATGCTGTCAGGGCTCGGCTTTCGCCTCGACCTGACCTACGCGTGTCGCTCCAAGCGCTTGAGCGCCATCTCCCGTGGCACCAGAACCGCCGGCCAATCATCCTGCATGATGTTTTCCAGCAGCAGGCCCTCATCCCCCACGCTGGCGGCGTAAAGGTTGCCGACGCGCCGCTCCGGTCGTTCGCCCCCCGTCAGGCCGGTGATGAAGGCGGCGATGCCGTCCGCATCGCCCCCCATGTCGGTTTGCAGCCAGTCGGCCAGCCATTCTTCGGGATCGTGGATCATTGCGGGCAGCTCTCGCCCATCTGCGGGAAGGCGGTATTGATGCGGCCATCGTCAAATTCCGCAAAACGGATGACGAAACGCTCCCCGCCCGGCCCGGTGCAATATTTCGGGTCCGGCTTGGCGGGTGCTGAACAGCCCAGCTTGCCCCAGGGCTTGCCCGGCGCGTGGCTGTGTTTGACGGCGTAAAGGATGGAGTTCGTCACCTGCTCCACACCGCAATTGTCGGGGTAGAAGGTGGAGTTCTTGGATTTACCGTTCTCGAAAAACACCTTGGTGTTGTAGAGGCCATCGGCCTGCGGCGGCTGGGCCTGCACCTCCTTCACCGGTGCCGTGTCGATGATGGCGCGGCTATGCATGCCGACGACATCGCCGTTCTTCTTCACCTCCCCGCACAAGACATGGCGCAGGTTCAGCGACGGGCTGGTCTGGCTCCACCCGAAGCTTTCATCCTCGCAGGAGGGCTTTTCCATCGCCCCGGCGGCACCGCATGCCGCCAAAGCGAAGACCAACACCGCCAACCGGACCATCCGCACCGCCATTATCCGCCCCTATGAAGTTGTGGAAGCATCGTCTATGGGTGACCATATCATTGCCGATGGTTTGCAGGAGAGGGCTGATGAAGCGGGAACGGCTGGTACGGGTGGCGCTGGCGTGCCTGATCGGGCTGATCATGGCGGCGGTCATCGCCTGGATGACCATCCGCCATGATCAGCGGCAGGCGGGCGGCGTGGCCACCAATGTGGCACCGGCCAGCATTGGCGGGCCGTTCACCCTGACCACCCATGATGGCCGCGTCGTGACGGATCAGGATTTCGTGGGCAAGTACAAGCTGGTCTTCTTCGGCTACACTTTCTGCCCCGATATCTGCCCGACGGAGTTGCAGACCATCGCCCAGGCGATGGACCTGATGGGCGACTCCGGCGCCGATGTGCAGCCGCTGTTCATCACCATCGATCCGGAGCGCGATACCGCACCGGTGCTTGCCGACTATGTGAAGCTGTTCCACCCTTCCATCATCGGCCTGACCGGAACGGCGGAGCAGATTGCCGCCGTGGCCAAGGCTTACCGCGTCTATTACGCCCGTTCGCAAGGCGAACCGGACCCGACGCAATATCTGATGGACCATTCCACCTTCGCCTATCTGCTGGCACCCGACGGGTCATTCGTGACCGTTTTCGCCAAGGGCAGCACGCCCGAACAGATGGTCGAAGCGATCAACGCCTACCGCTTGCGCGGGCGTTGAACAGCGCTTTCGTGTAACGAAACGCGGGCCGTTACCGGCATTTCGGGGGCTAAATCACCGGTTTGACGGGCAAAAGGTATGATGCGCTGCGGCATCGGACCTATGCGCGGGGTGGAAATCCAGGTTTTTCAAATACTTAAGGTGGGGTGCCTTACCCTTGACAGTATCCGGGCCTAACCGTATGGTGCCGCCGCTTTCGCACGGTATCCAACTTCTGGCGGAAGGGAGCCCGCTTCATGTCCGATGAGCGTCCGCCCCCGTCTCTGGAGGAACTGGATACCCGCCTGCGTGAGGCCCGCCGCAACGCCGGCATGGACCTGCCCGACCCCGAACAGGGGGCCAGTGGCAAGAACGTGTCGAACGGTGATATGGCGCTGGGCCTGCGTGTCGGGGTGGAACTGGTTGCCGGTGTGCTGTTCGGGCTTGCGCTTGGATATGGCATCGACTGGTGGCTGGATACGAAACCCTGGGGGATGATCATCATGATCTTCCTGGGCGCGATTGCCGGATTTATGAATGTGTACCGCCTGACCTCCGGTCAGGGGTATGCGGCGGGGTTCGACAAGTCCCAAAAGCGGGACGGTGGGGAGTAGGGCATCGTGGCTGGTCCTTTGGAGCAATTCGAGATCAAGCGGCTGGTCAACCTGCCGGTTGGCAATCTTGATCTGTCCTTCACCAATTCCTCTTTGTGGATGGTGATTGCCGTTGTGGCCTCGACCTTCCTGCTGGTCTATGGCATGCGCGGTCGCGCCCTGGTTCCGGGCCGCGTGCAGTCCATCGCCGAGCTTCTGTATGAGTTCGTGGCAGAGATGGTGCGTGACAATGCCGGCCCGCAGGCCCGCAAGTTCTTCCCCTTCATCTTCTCGCTGTTCATCTTCGTGCTGTTCGGCAACGTCCTGGGTCTGATCCCCGGTTCCTTCACCTTCACCAGCCATATCATCGTGACCTTCGCGATGGCGCTGTTCGTGTTCGTGGTGGTCACCGTCGTTGCTTTCGTGAAGCACGGGCTGCACTTCTTCCACTTCTTCCTGCCGCATGGCACGCCGCTATGGCTGGCGCCGCTGATCGTTCCCATCGAACTGATCTCCTACTTCGTGCGCCCCATCAGCCTGTCCATCCGTCTGTTCGCCAACATGCTGGCCGGCCACACCATGATGAAGGTCTTCGCGGGCTTCACGGTGTCGATGGTCGCCGCTGGTGGTGGCATGGCTGCGGTTGGTATGCTCCCGGTTCTCCTGAATGTCGCGCTGTTCGCCCTGGAATTCCTGGTCGCCGGCATTCAGGCCTACATCTTCGCGCTGCTGAGCTGCGTGTATCTGCGTGACGCGCTGGAGATGCACTAAGCATCTCCAACGTCCAACCCGTCTTTTCCAAGAGACACTTCCAACCTAGAGGAACTTCAAAATGGAAGCTGAAGCCGCAAAGTTCATCGGTGCCGGTCTCGCCATGTTCGCCCTGCTGGGCGTCGGTATCGGCCTGGGCAACCTGTTCTCCGGCCTGTATCAGGCTGCTTCGCGTAACCCGGCCGCTCTGAACTCCTACAAGACCTTCGTCTTCATCGGCTTCGCGCTGACCGAAGCGACCGGTCTGTTCGCGCTGGTTATCGCCTTCCTGATCCTGTTCGCCTAATCGGCGGACAGTTTCTTAGAACCGGTGCCCTCGGGCGCCGGGGCTTCAGCGCCGGGATCGCCGCCGCTGCCGGGTATCAGATCCGACAGCGGCGGTTGCTCTATGGGCCCTATGGTCCTTTACTTGAGCTTTTCCTTAAAGGCGCTGATGGGAATTTGGCGTGATCGGCCTTCATGGACCGGTCAGCAGTGAATGGGTGCTTCTATGCCTGTCCAACGCTTTTCGCGGCTGTATGTCGGCGCCTCGGCGGCGCTTGCCACGGCCATCGTCTTCGCGGCGCCTGTCCTGGCCGCTGCCGAGGGCGAGCATGCCGAGCATGCCAAGAAGGGCCTGCCGCAGCTCAACCCGGATAGCTTCGCCTCTCAGGTCTTCTGGTGGGTGCTGACGTTCGGCCTGCTGTTCTGGCTGATGTCCAAGGTGGCGCTGCCGCGCGTCGCCGAGGTGCTGGAAGCCCGCCAGGAAAAGATCTCCAACGATCTGGAGAAGGCGTCGGCCCTGAAAGCCGAAGCCGAGGGCGTGATGCAGGCCTATGAAAAGGCCCTGTCGGAAGCCCGCGCCAACGCGCAGAAGGAAATCGCCGCTTCGGTGGCCGCTTCCGATGCCGAGGCCGCGCGCCGCAACACGGAACTGGGCACCGGTCTGGCTGCCAAGACCCGTGATGCCGAAGCCCGCATCCAGACCGCCAAGCAGGAAGCGCTGTCCAATCTCAGCAGCGTCGCCGCCGAGGCCGCCCTGGCCGCGACGGAACGTCTGTCGGGTGCCGTCCTGTCGGCCGATGCCGCCAGTGCAGCGGTTGAATCCGTGCTGAAGGAGCGTGCGTGATGTTTGCAAGCAGCACTTTCTGGTACGCCGTTGCGTTCGTCATCTTCATCGTCGGTGTTGCCCGCCTTTCCGGCAAGGGCATCCTCGGCAGCCTGGACGCCCGCAGCAAGCGCATCGCCGATGAGCTGGAACAGGCCCAGAAGCTGCGCGAAGACGCGCAGGCCGCTCTGGCGCAGTTCCAGCGCAAGCAGCGCGACGCCCTGAAGGAAGCCGAGGCCATCGTGGCCCAGGCCCGCGAAGAAGCGTCCCGCATCCGTGCCCAGGCAGCGTCCGATCTGGAAGCCGGCCTGAAGCGCCGCGAGCAGCAGGCCGTCGACAAGATCGCCCAGGCCGAAGCGCTGGCGCTTCAGCAGGTCCGTGATCTGGCCGTCGAAATCGCCGTTCAGGCGACCGAGAAGCTGCTGGTGCAGAATGTCGACGAAGCCCGCAATAGCGCGCTGGTCGACGCCGCCATCACCGAACTGCCGGCCAAGCTGCACTGAGCGGCTGAACGGTTCGAGTTACGGAAAAGCCCGCCGAAAGGCGGGCTTTTTTGTTGGTCAAATCGGTTGGCGGATGTTCGTGATGCTAAGTCCCAGATCGTTGGACAGCTGACACCAAGCCCCATCGGCGGCCAAAACAATAGCGCGTTTTTCCTTCGCGAGAGCAAGACACGCGCGATCACCCAATGAAAGGCCCAGCCGTTTCGTGCTGATCCGCATGAGACCTGCTGTTCTGGCTTGTTCAATCGAAAAGCTGATGACGCGCAGGCCAAGGCGTTCAACGACGTCTGAAATGAAGGGCGGCGGCCAGCCGTCTTCTTGCAGCTTGCTGACGATCTCAGCCAAGTTAACAGTACTCACCAAGCCACCTGGTAGGGCCTCCGCAACCTGCTCAGCCCCACGCTCCCGTTTCAGTAAGGCGAGTACTGCCGAACTGTCTAAGACGATATCATTCTCCACGAGCGGCACGGCGTTCCGCAATCAGCTCGTCGGCTAAACTGCGTGAGGGATCCCCGAACCGCACCGCCAGCGCCTGCAAATCTGCAATAGCTTCGACCAGCGATTCCGTCACGAGCTTTCCTTCATGCACCCGTGTCACCGTTCGCTGGTTGAGCGGTAGATGGTTTGCCGCGGTTCTCATAGCGGTGCCTTCTCAGAACCACTCAACAATATGCCGTTCAACGCGATTTGCCATCGCGACGTTCTGCCAAACCAACCCTCACGCCGCCTTCGTGCCGCCGACCGTCAGGCCGTCAATGCGCAGGGTGGGCTGGCCGACGCCGACGGGTACGCCCTGGCCGGCCTTGCCGCAGACGCCGATGCCGGGGTCCATGGAACTGTCATTGCCGATCATGGTGACCTTGGTCAGCGAGTCGGGGCCATTGCCGATCAGGGTGGCACCCTTGACCGCCGGTCCCAATTTGCCATCTTCGATCAGATAGGCCTCGCTGGCGGAAAACACGAACTTGCCAGAGACGATATCGACCTGACCGCCAGAGAAATTGGCGGCAAAGATGCCGCGCTTGACCGAGGCGATAATCTCGTCGGGCGATTTGTCGCCGCCGCGCATCACGGTGTTGGTCATGCGCGGCATGGGCATGTGGGCATAGCCCTGGCGGCGGCCATTGCCCGTGGGCTTCACACCCATCAGCCGGGCGTTCAGCCGGTCCTGCATATAGCCCTTCAGGATGCCATCCTCGATCAGGACGGTGCACTGGCTGGGCGTGCCTTCATCATCCACGGTGATGGACCCGCGCCGCCCCTCGATGGAACCATCATCGACGACGGTAACGCCGGGGGCGGCCACCCGCTGGCCCAGCAGGCCGGAGAAGGCCGACGTCTGCTTGCGGTTGAAATCGCCCTCCAGGCCGTGGCCGATGGCTTCATGCAGCAGGATGCCGCACCAGCCGGGGCCCAGCACGACCGGCATCTCACCGGCCGGCGCCTCGATGGAGCCGAGATTGATCAGCGCCCCGCGCAGCGCCTCATCGACATAGCCCTGCCACACCTCGGGCTCCAGGAACTGCTGATAGGTGCGGCGCCCGCCGGCCCCGTGGCTGCCCGATTCCATGCGGTCGCCATCGGCCACGACGACCGAGACGTTCAGGCGGACCAGGGGGCGGATGTCGGCCACCCGGCTGCCATCGGCGCGGATGATCTGCACGGCCTGCCATTCACCCGACAGGGAGGCGGAGACCTGCCGCACGCGGGCGTCCTTGGCGCGGGCATAGGCGTCGATCTGTTCCAGCAGCTTCACCTTGGCTTCGAACGGCACCAGGACCAGGGGGTTGTCGCTGGCATAGAGCAGACGGTTGGTGCCGATCGGCGCCTCGGCCATCATGCCGCTATGGCCGGCATGAACGGCGCGGACCGTGTCGCCGGCGCGGCGGATGGCATCCTCCGTCAGAACCGAGGCGTGGGCGTAGCCGGTGGCCTCATCAGCGACGGCGCGCAGGCCGAATCCCTGGCTGGTGTCGAAGGACGCACTCTTAAGCTTGCCATCGTCCCAGGCGAAGCTTTCGCTCTGCGCATATTCCAGGAACAGTTCGCCATCATCGGCGCCGCGCAGCGCGTTGGTGACCAGTCCGCCCGTGCGGCCCAGGTCAAGGCCGGCCTGATTGAAGAAGATTTCATCGGTCTGGGACAGAAGCGACATGGCGCGCGGCCTTCCTTGGCAACGGATATAAGGTCTTCCGTCAGAATGGCGATGCGTTGCGCCGCTGGCAAGGCTGCCGGGCACTGCCATGCGCCAGATCAATTGCCCGGTCCCCTGCGACGCAATGCCCATCGGCCTTGCAGGGCGGGGATGGCGGACGATCTTGCCGTTTGTGGGTGCTTGCCTGTATGGTCTGCGACGATATGTGCGCCCCATCCTGGTGGCGCATATGTTGTTCGTGAGCCCCACGCGCGTGTAGTGTCCCGCCGAAACGGTTTGATCCGTTCCGGGTCTGCGTCACGCCGCGACTTTCCCGCCCACCGCCATTGGCGGGTGGTGGAGGGGATGGGCGGGCGGTCCGGCTGGCTCAAGCGGGGGACAACCTCCGGCAACGACGAGAGTGGTAAGGGATGTCTGTAAGCAAGATCGGCGCCGCTGTGACGGCCCTGTATGTCAGCGCGATGGTCGGGGGCTCGGCCTTGGCGCAGGAGGCGGCCAAGGCCGTCGGTGCGCCGCACCCCAAGCAATTGGGTTTTCAGGAAGCGGCTTCGCCCGTGATGGAGCGGCTGCATGATTTCCACAACATCCTGCTGTGGACGATCATCGCTATCGCCGTGTTCGTCACCCTGCTGCTGCTCTATGTGATGATCCGCTTCAACAAGAAGGCGAATCCGGTGCCGTCGACCACGACGCACCACACCTGGCTGGAAGTGGCCTGGACGGGTATCCCCGTTCTGATCCTGCTGCTGATCGCCATCCCGTCTTTCCGCGTCCTGTACTATATGGACAAGGCGCCGAATCCGGAGCTGACGGTCAAGATCACGGGCCATCAGTGGTACTGGAGCTTCGAGTATCCCGACCATGAAGGCTTGGCCTTCGAGTCGCGGATGATCCCCGAAAATGAAATCCAGCCGGGCCAGCTGCGCCTGCTGGAAGTTGACAACCGTATCATCGTGCCGGTCGGCGTTGATGTGCGGGTCCTGGTCACGGGCGCCGACGTCATCCACTCCTTCGCCATTCCCGCTCTGGGCGTGAAGAAGGACGCGATGCCGGGCCGCCTGAACGAGACCTGGTTCAACGTCACCCGCGAGGGTGTGTATTACGGACAGTGCTCCGAAATCTGCGGCACCGGCCATGGCTATATGCCGATCGCCGTCGAGGCTGTGTCCAAGGAGCGCTTCCAGGAATGGCTGGGCCAGCAGAAGCAGGCCTTCAACAGCAATGGCTCCGCGCCGCGTCAGGTCGCTGAAGCGACCGCGCAGTAACGGTTCGGAAGAGAGGGTAATACCATGGGTGCTGTCACCGGGGCGCACGCCCACGATCACCACGATCACAAGCCTGGCTTTGTGAAGCGCTGGTTGTTCTCGACGAACCACAAGGATATCGGCACGCTTTATCTGTATTTCTCGGTGCTGGCAGGCCTCATTGGCGGCCTGTTCTCCGTGATCATGCGCCTTGAGCTGCAGGATCCGGGCATCCAGTACATGATGGCGTTCGGCGCCGACACCGGCCAGCAGTGGAACGTGTTCATCACGGCCCACGGCCTGATCATGGTGTTCTTCGTGGTCATGCCCGCGCTGATCGGCGGTTTCGGCAACTGGTTCGTGCCGCTGATGGTCGGCGCGCCGGACATGGCCTTCCCGCGCCTGAACAATATCAGCTTCTGGCTGATCGTTCCGGCCTTCCTGCTGCTGCTGGGTTCCGCCTTTGTCGGTCCCGGCGCCGGTACGGGCTGGACCGTCTATCCGCCGCTCTCCTCTTCGGAGTACGGCCATAGCGGCCCGTCGGTCGACATGGCGATCTTCGCCCTGCATCTGGCCGGTGCGTCGTCGATCCTGGGTGCGGTGAACTTCATCACCACGATCTTCAACATGCGCGCACCGGGCATGACGCTGCACAAGATGCCGCTGTTCGTCTGGGCCATGCTGGTGACCGCGTTCCTGCTGCTGCTGGCCGTGCCCGTCCTGGGCGGCGCCATCACCATGCTGCTGACCGACCGCAATTTCGGCACGGATTTCTTCAATCCGGCCGGCGGTGGTGACCCGATCCTGTTCCAGCATCTGTTCTGGTTCTTCGGTCACCCCGAAGTGTACATCATGATCCTGCCGGCCTTCGGCATCGTCTCCCACATCATCTCGACCTTCTCCAAGAAGCCGGTGTTCGGTTATCTGGGCATGGCCTATGCCATGGTCGCCATCGGCGTCGTCGGCTTCATCGTGTGGGCCCACCACATGTTCACGGTCGGCCTGTCGGTCGATACCCGCGCCTACTTCACCGCTGCCACCATGATCATCGCTGTCCCGACGGGCGTGAAGATCTTCTCCTGGATCGCCACCATGTGGGGCGGCTCCATCGAGTTCAAGGTGCCGATGGTCTGGGCGATCGGCTTCATCTTCCTGTTCACCATCGGTGGCGTCACGGGTGTGGTGCTGGCCAATGGCGGCATGGATATCGCCATGCACGACACCTACTATGTGGTTGCGCACTTCCACTATGTGCTGTCGCTGGGTGCCGTGTTCGCGATCTTCGCCGGTTACTATTACTGGGTTGGCAAGATGTCGGGCCGTCAGCATCCGGAATGGGCGGGTCACCTGCACTTCTGGACGACTTTCATCGGCGTGAACCTGATTTTCTTCCCGCAGCACTTCCTGGGCCTGGCCGGCATGGCTCGCCGTATGCCCGACTATCCGGACGCGCTGCACTTCTGGAACATGATCTCCTCCTACGGCGCCTACATCTCCTTCGGTTCGACCGTGTTCTTCTGTGTGATGGCCATCTACACGCAGCTGTTCGGTCGCAAGGTCGAAGGTGACTATTGGCAGACCGGTGGCACGACGCTGGAATGGACCCTGTCCTCCCCGCCGCCGTTCCACCAGTTCGAGATCCTGCCGAAGATCAAGTAAGCAGGACCGGGGCCTTCACCGGCCTTGATCCCTCGCAGACACCGCGCGGCGGGCGACCGCCGCGCGGTTTTGCCAAGTACCCCCAAGTTCAGTTCCTTTTGAGCGTGTGAAGAGACCATCATCATGACCGACAGCGTGATCGCCCCCGAGATCATGGACAGTCCGGTGTCCAGCGGCACGGTGCGCGACTATGTTGCGCTGCTGAAACCGCGCGTCATGTCGCTGGTTGTTTTTTCCGGCCTCGCCGGCATGGTGGTGGCCCCCGGTCACCTGCATCCGGTGCTGGCCATGGTTGCCGTGCTCTGCATCGCGCTGGCCTCCGGCGCTGCTGGTGCCATCAACATGTGGTATGACCGCGATATCGACGCGATGATGGACCGCACGGCCAAGCGGCCGATCCCGCAAGGGCTGGTCCCCGCCGATGAAGCGCTGGCCTTCGGCATCATCCTGACCATCGCCTCGGTCGCCCTGATGGGCCTGGCTCTCAACTGGGTTGCCGCCGGCCTGCTGGCCCTGGCGTCGGGTTTCTACATTTTCATCTATACGATGTGGCTGAAGCGGCGGACGCCGCAGAACATCGTCATTGGCGGTGCCGCCGGGGCTTTCCCCCCGATGATCGGCTGGGCCGCGGTGACCGGTGATGTGTCGCTGGCCTCCATCGTGCTGTTCGCCCTGATCTTCTTCTGGACCCCGCCGCATTTCTGGGCGCTGGCCATCTTCCGCAAGCTGGATTACCAGCATGCCGGTGTGCCGATGCTGCCCGTCGTCGCCGGTGAGCGTGAGACGAAGAAGCAGATGCTGATCTACACGCTGATCCTGCTGCCGCTGGCGATCAGCCCCTATTTCCTGGGTATCGGTGGCCTCACCTATCTGGCCGGCTCGATCATCCTGGGTCTGGCCTTCGTCGCCTATGCGGTCCAGGTGCTGCGCAGCGAGGATCACAAGCCGGCCAAGCGCATGTTCGCCTTTTCCATCCTTTACCTGTTCCTGCTGTTCGCGATCCTGATCGGCGAACATCTGGCGGTCTAAGCGGGGAGGCAGGACAATGACCGATCAACAGAACCAGGGCCCGGCCCGCAAGCATGGTGGCGATACAGAGCTGCATCGCCGGCAGCGCGGCAAGAACCTCGCCGTTCTCGCGGCCCTGTTTGCCTTCGTTGCCATCATCTATGTGGTGGCCATGGTGCGGATGAGCGGAGGGACCTTCCCATGAGCGACAAGCCGGGTAATTCCCTGGATCTGGGTCTTCGCAATACACGCATGGCGGTGAAGCTGGGCGTGGTCGTGGCCGGGATGATTGGCCTGTCCTTCGCATCGGTGCCGCTGTACGACATGTTCTGCCGGGCGACGGGTTTCGGCGGCGCCACGATGGTGGCCGAGAAGGCCCCTGACAAGGCGCTGGAGCGGGTGGTCACGGTGCGGTTCAATGCCGACGTGAACAATTCCATCAATTGGGAATTCAAGCCCGATACCCATGCGGTCGATGTGCATGTGGGTGAGGCGATGACCATCGCCTATCGGGCAAAGAACCTGGAAGATCGTACCGTCATCGGCACTGCGACCTACAATGTCACGCCGGAAAAGGCGGGGCAGTATTTCAACAAGATTCAGTGCTTCTGCTTTACCGAGCAGAAGCTGGAGCCCGGACAGTCGATCGACATGCCGGTTAATTTCTATGTCGATCCGGCCATGGCCGACGACCCGGAAATGGCCGATGTGAAGACCATTACACTGTCCTATACCTTCTTCCGCGCCGCTGATCAGAGCGCTGCGTTGCCGAGCCCGGGGAAGGGTGCGGCAGCCGGACCACTGGACGGCGCGAATGGGAAGGATTACCAAGGGAATGCCCAAGGTTCGGTGGATAAACCGACCTCCGGTGCTGCCCCGGGGAACAGGTCGTAAGGCCTGCGCCCACAAGTCACGTATGATCCAAAGTTCCTTGGTTTGAGGGAAAAGAGAGATGGCTGACGTCAACGCCCATATCGGTGGCGGCAATACCGGGGATGGCATTCCGCAGCCCTACCACCTGGTCAATCCGAGCGCCTGGCCCATGCTGAGTGCGTTCGCCGCTGGCCTGCTGGCCACGGGTCTGGTCATGAAGTTCCATGGCCATGGCTGGTACCTGCTGGCCGCCGGCCTGACCGCCGTGCTGGGCTGCATGTTCGGCTGGTGGCGCGATATCGTGAAGGAATCGGTGGTCGAGAAGGCCCATTCCCCCGTCGTGAAGATCGGCCTGCGCTATGGCATGTCGCTGTTCATCGCGTCGGAAGTGATGTTCTTCTCCGCCTTCTTCTGGGCCTTCTTCGACGCTTCGATCTTCCATAACGAAGTGATCCAGTATGCCCGTGTTGAGGCGAATGGCGGCGTGTGGCCGCCGAAGGGTACCGTTCCCTTCAACCCGTTCGACCTGCCGTTCCTGATGACCGTCATCCTGCTGCTGTCCGGCACCACCGTGACCTGGGCGCACCATGCGATGGTGGAAGGCAAGATGAAGGAGGCCGCCAGGGCTCTGGGCATCACCGTCCTGCTGGGCGTGATCTTCTCGGGCTTCCAGGCCTATGAGTACAGCCATGCCACTTTCGGCTTTGGCGCCAACGTCTATTCCTCGGCCTTCTTCATGGCGACCGGCTTCCACGGTTTCCACGTGCTGATCGGCACGATCTTCCTGGCCGTCTGCTATTTCCGCACCAAGAAGGGCCACTTCACCGCCGAAAGCCATTTCGGTTTTGAAGCCGCCGCCTGGTACTGGCACTTCGTGGACGTGGTCTGGCTGTTCCTGTTCATCTCCATCTACTGGTGGGGTGCCGGTGGGGCCTGGGTCGCCCACTGATCCGGGGCGGGGGCTTCCCCGTGACGGAGACGCCATCCTCCCTGCTCAGCGTGGGTTTGCGGTGCCGCTGCCCACGCTGCGGCCAGGGTGCCCTGTTCAAGGGCTTCATGCGGGTCGTCGACCGCTGTCCGGTATGTGGCCTTGATGTGGCCGCCGCCGACAGCGGGGACGGCCCGGCTGTTTTTCTGATCTTCATCCTGGGCTTCACGCTGGTCCCCGCCGCCTTGATCTTCGCCTTGAAGGTCGATTGGCCGCTTTGGGTCCTGCTGCTGCTCTGGGGTCCGATCATCATTGGCGCCACGCTGGGCCTCATGCGTCCGGCCAAGGCGCTGACCATTGCCGCCCAGTATCGCTATCGCCGGGATCAGTTCGGCGAGGATCAGGATGAGGGCGGGGAGGGCTGAAACCCATGTCCGCCGCCCGTCGTCAGTTCCGACCGCGCCTGATCCCCTCCATCGCCGCCTTCATCGCGCTCGCCATCCTGCTGGGTCTGGGCACGTGGCAGGTGGAGCGGCTGGGCTGGAAAACCGATCTGATCCGCCGTGTAGAGGCCGGGTTGGCCGCCGATCCGGTGGAACTGCCCGCCAGCATCGACAGACCCGCCGATTGGGACTATGTCCGCGTCCGGGTCACGGGGCGCTTTCTGCATGACAAAGAGGCCACTATCGGCCCCCGCCTTTATCCCCGGCCCGATGGTCGGCAGGAACAGGGCGTGCATGTCCTCACCCCCCTGGTACGCGATGACGGGGCGGGTACCGTCCTGATCGACCGGGGCTGGGTGCCGCTGGACAAGCGTGATCCCGCCAGCCGCGCGCCGGGCCAGGTGGAGGGCAGCGTCACCATCAGCGCCATTGCCCGCGTGCCGCAGGACCGGGTTTTCATGCAGCCCGATAATGACCCCGTCACCCGCACCTTCTTCTGGTTGGATATGCAGGCGCTGGCCGGTATCGCCGGGGTGGAGCGGTTGGCACCCCTGGTCCTGCAGGCCGATGCCACCGCCAACCCTGGCGGTCTGCCCATCGGCGGGCGTACCATTGTCGCCCTGAAGAATGACCATCTCTCCTACGCGCTGACCTGGTACGGGCTTGCCCTGACCCTGATCGGTGTGTTCATCGCCGCCAGTTTTCGCCGCCGGGAAGAACCATGAATCTGTCCGCCTATGCCGCCCTGGAAAAACATTTTGCCCGCCGCGCCGGGTTGCAGGGGGCCTTGGGCATACTGAACTGGGACAGCCGGACCATGATGCCGACGGCGGCATCCCCCGCCCGCGCCGATCAGGTGGCGGCATTGGAGGGCGCCATCCATGGCGCGCTGATGGACCCCGCCGTGGCCGACTGGCTGGACCGTGCCGAATCCGATGCCGGCCATCTGGATGACTGGCAGCGCGCCAATCTGTCGGAGATGCGGCGGGAGCACCTTCTGGCCACTGCCGTGCCCGCCGATCTGGTGGAAGCCAATGCCCGCGATGCCGCCCGGTGCGAGATGGTCTGGCGCACGGCCAAGGCGGAGAATGATTTCAATCTACTGTTGCCGCACCTGCAAAAGGTCCTGAACCATCAGCGGGAGATCGCGGCGGCCAATGCCGCCATGCTGAATTGCGGCCTCTATGACGCGCTGCATGAGCTTTATGAGCCGGGCAGCCGCGTGGCGGACTTTGGCCCCGTCTTCGACGATTACGCCGCCTTCCTGCCGGGTTTCCTGGCAGAGGTTGAGGCGGTACAGGCGGACGAGCCCCGGTCGGAACCGTTCGAAGGGCCGTTCCCGGTGGAGGCGCAGCGTGCGCTGGTGCAGCGTCTGGCCGGCATCCTGGGCTTTCAGGGACGGGTGGATCAGTCGCTGCACGCGTTTTGCGGCGGGGCCACGGGCGATGTGCGCATCACCACCCGCCTGGACCCCGATAATTTCTTCAAATCGCTGAAATCTGGCCTGCATGAGGCGGGGCACGCGCTTTATGAGATGGGCCGGCCCGCCGCCTGGACAGCGCAGCCGGTGGGACAGGCGCGCGGTCTGGGCGTGCATGAAAGTCAGAGCCTGACCTTTGATATGCAGGTGGGTCGCCATCCGCGCTTCCTGGAATGGCTGGCCCCGCAACTGGCCGAGGCATTCGGGCGGGAGGGGGATGCCTGGTCGGCGGAAAACCTGCGCCGCCGCTTCCGCCGCGTGGACCGCACCTTCATCCGGGTGGACGCGGATGAGGTCACCTATCCCGCCCATGTCATCCTGCGCTGGCGTCTGGAACAGGCGCTGATCGAAGGGCGGATGGAGTTGATGGACCTGCCCGACGCCTGGAATCAGGGCATGCGGGACCTGCTGGGCATCACGCCGCCCGATCTGGCCCATGGTTGCCTGCAGGATATCCATTGGCCCAGCGGGGCCTGGGGCTATTTCCCCACCTACACGCTGGGCGCCATGATGGCGGCACAGCTGTTCCAGGCGGCATCCGCCTCGATCCCCGATTTGGCCGATCAGATCGGGCGTGGGGATTTCCGCGATCTGGTCTCTTGGCTGGGCGAGAATGTCCATCGCTGGGGTCGGTACCTGTCGGCCCGCGACATCCTGATCCGCGCGACCGGCAAGCCCCTGGATGCCGGCATCTTCAAGGCGCATCTGCGGGCGCGTTATCTGTAGAGCTGTTTTCGGTTTACCGAAAGCAGCTCCGGTGGCGACTGCCACCGCGCCGCACGTGCGGCGTAAGCCAAGCGGCGGATGCCGCGCCGGCGTTTGAGGAAAACGAACGGGCGGGGTGCGTTACCGTCCCCGCTTCACCTCATTGACCATCTTGTCCAGTTCCTGAAGGAACTTGCTCTTGTCGGCCTTGGTCATGGGGGCGTTGCCGCCCTGGACCACGCCCATATCGCGCAGATCCTGCATCAGGGCGCGGCTGGCGAGTGCCGAGCCGATATTGGCAGCTGTAAAGGGGCGACCATTATTGCCCAGCACCTTGGCGCCCGCATCCAGACAGCGCTTGGCCAGCTGGATATCGGCGGTCACCACGATGTCGCCGGCCCCGCAATGTTCCGCAATCCAGTTATCCGCGGCATCGAACCCGTCGGACACGACGACCATCCGCACCAGCCCGCCTGGTGGCACGCGCAGCGGACCATTGGCCACCAAATGTACCGGCATGCCATACCGTTCGGCGACGCGGAACGTCTCCTCCTTCATGGGGCAGGCATCGGCATCGACATAGATTTCTTGCATGGGCGCGTTCCTTGGCTTCTGTCGGCTTTATAGCAGAGGGCAAACCCTTGCCAAGCGGGCCGGCGTCGGTCACAAACCGGGACACCCCTTTCATGGCGGCATTCTTGGACCAGCAACCAGACCCACCCCCCTTTGCCTGTCAGGAATGCGGGGCCTGCTGCGCCTATGCCGCCGACTGGCCGCGATTCTCGCTGGAGGAGGATGCCGACATTGCCCGCATCCCGGAGGCGATGGTGGCACCAGATGGATCGGGCATGCGCTGGACCGGGGAACGCTGTGCCGCTCTGTCCGGCACGGTGGGGGAGCATGTGGCCTGTACCATCTATGCCGACCGGCCCATCGTCTGTCACGATTGCGTGGCCGGCGACGAGGCCTGTCTGATGGCGCGCGAACGGCATGGAATGTCGATCACCCTGCCATGAACTCCTTGCCATGAAACCGTAACGCATCCGCCCTATGGTCCGTAGCAGACCGAAAGAACGGATGTCGATATGCGCCTTTTTGCCCTGCTGATCCCCTTGATTCTGGCCGCCTTTCCTGCGGCCGCCTTTGATCTTCAGGCCCATCGCGGCGGTCGTGCCCTGTGGCCGGAGAACACCCTGCCGGCCTTTGAGCGGTCGCTGGAATTGGGTGTCGATACGCTGGAACTGGATACGGGCGTCACCAAGGATGGTATCCTGATCATCGCCCATGACCGGCATGTCGATGCCAATCTGGCCCGCTGCAAGGGCCAGTGGGTGGAGGGACCGCAGCCCACCTGGCACAGCCTGACCCTGGCCGAGGTGCAGGCCATTGATGTGGGGCGCATCCGGCCCGACGGCGCCTATGCCAAGCGCTTCCCCCGCCAGATGCCCATGGATGGCACGCGGGTGCCGACACTGGCATCCCTGTTCGATCTGGTGAAGAGGCGGAGCGATACCAAGGTTCGTTTTAATATCGAAACGAAGATTGATCCCACCAATCCGGGCGATAGTATCGATCCCGAAACGTTTGCCACCCAGCTGGTACGGCAGGTGCGCGACGCGGGTCTGGCGGACCGGGTGACCATCCAGAGCTTTGACTGGCGGACCCTGCAGGTGGTGCGGCGCATCGCGCCGGAGATCGCTACCGCCTACCTGACCATCATTGATCCGGAAGAAAGCAACGTCTCCATGACGGGCAGCAGCCCCTGGACCGCCGGCTTTGACCCCGTCCGCCATGGCGGCAGTCTGCCGGCGGCGATCAAGGCGGCGGGCGGGGCGGTCTGGTCACCCTATCACCTGAACCTGACACCGGAACTGGTGAGGGAGGCGCAGGGTCTGGGCCTGAAGGTCATCCCCTGGACCGTCAATGATCCCGCCGATATGAAGCGGCTGATCGAATGGGGCGTGGATGGGTTGATCACCGATGATCCGGTGACGGGCAAGCAGGTGTCGGGGCGTTGAGGTGGTGTGTTGTCGCATAAGCGTAGCGCATGCGACAGGATCACACCACATCCCCCAGCCAGCGCGAGGTCACCGGTTCCAGATTGCCCCGCCAACGTGCGATCTCTTCGGCAACCTGTTCCAGGGCGCGTTGGTCGCGATAGCGTTTGCGGGCGCGGTTATTGTCGCCCTTGGCCTGCATGGCGGCCAGACGGGCCGACACGCGCGGATCGCCGATAATCACCTGACGCCAGCGGTCCAGGCGGAGTTCGGCGGTGCAGTCGACAATGGCCTGGGTGCCGGGACGCCGGCCCAGCTTGATGGCGGCGGGCGCCAGACGGGCGGCCACCGACAGGGACACATCCTCCGGCATGCCGGGGAACACGGCCCTCACGGCCTCAGCGATGCTGTCTTTCAGGTCCGCGCCGCGCTGCTTGTCATCGCGCGCCACGCGCTTGGCCGAGACCTCCATGCGGCGGCGGCTATGCGCCATGACCTGTTCGGCCACTTCCTGAGCATCGGCATCCAGCCACAGGACGGGACTATCGGCCAGAAGATCGGCCACCGGGGCGGGCAGGGCAGGGTGGAACCCATCGGCCACAAAGGCCAGTCGCAGCTTGATCAAGGATTTCAGGGCGCGTTCGCGGCCCGCATCGGCGGACAGGAACGCGGCTTGTGACACGGGCGCAGCCTTCAACAGGCTGTCCAGCGCCTCCAGGTCGCCACCGGTCCAGCGGCGGCCCTGCAGCAGCCGTTCGGCCCGGTCGCGCAAAAGCGCACGGCCCGCATCGCGCGGATGTGCGGGTGCCACCTCGATCAGCTTCCACACCGTATCGACCAGCCGGGCCACGGCCCAGCCGGCATGGATATCGAGGGGCCGGTCGGTCGTGAAGGCGCCGTTGGGCAGGTTCCAGACGTCACTGACGCGGATCAGGCCGCTGCCATCCAGGAACGCCTCCCCCCCGGGGGAGCGGTTGATGACCGGCCAGCTGGCGACCAGTCCGGCCAACCCCTCTGGCATGCCGGAGGGGCGGTCCCATTCACCAAGACGGATAAGGCCCAGATCCACTGTCACCTCAGTAGTGCCCTTCAATGGCAGCGATGAACCGGTCGAACAGATAATGGCTGTCCTCCGGGCCGGGGCTGGCTTCGGGATGGTACTGCACCGAGAAGACGGGACGGCCCGACAAGCGGATGCCTTCATTGGTGCCGTCGAACAGGGAGACGTGGGTGACCTCCACCTCTTCCGGCAGGCTTTCGCGCAGGACGACGAAGCCGTGATTCTGGCTGGTGATCTCCACCACGCCCGACGCGATATCCTTCACCGGATGGTTGGCGCCGCGATGGCCCTTTTCCATCTTCACGGTGCGACCGCCCAGCGCCAGGGCCAGCATCTGGTGACCCAGGCAGATGCCGAACACGGCCTTGCCGCTATCCACCAGCCGCGCAATGGTCGGCACGGCATATTCGCCCGTGGCCGCGGGATCGCCGGGGCCGTTGGACAGGAAAATACCGTCGGGGTTCAGCGCCAGGATTTCCTCTGCCGTCGTGGTGGCCGGGACCACCGTCACCTTACAGCCCGAGGCGGCGAGGCAGCGCAGGATGTTGCGCTTGGCGCCGAAATCCATGGCGACGACATGATGCTTCGGCTCGGTCTGCTTGCCGTAGCCGTCCTTCAGGGACCAGATCGATTCGTCCCAGCTATAGGTCTGGCGGGTCGTCACGTCCTTGGCCAGATCCATGCCTTCCAGGCCGGGCCAACCTTTAGCCATCTTCACCAGGGCGTCGATATCGAACACGCCATCGGGCGAATGGGCGATCACGCCGTTGGGCGCGCCATTGTCGCGGATGCGGCGAGTCAGGCGACGGGTGTCGATGCCCGACAGGCCGACCAGATTATGGCTTTTCAGCCAGGCATCCAGATGCTGCGTGGCGCGCCAGTTGGCGGGTTCGGTGATGTCGGCCTTGATGATCAGACCGCGCGCCACCGGCGTCACCGTCTCGATATCTTCCGGATTGGTGCCGACATTCCCGATATGGGGGAAGGTGAAGGTGATGATCTGACCGGCATAGGACGGGTCGGTCAGGATTTCCTGATAGCCCGTCAGGGAGGTGTTGAAGCACACCTCACCCACGCTGTGGCCCACGGCGCCCACACCGCGTCCCCAGAAGACCGAACCATCGGCCAGGACGAGAACGCCCGTGGCTCCCTTGGGAGCGGGCGCGCGGGTGGGGGAACCCATCGGCGGGGTGTCGGACATGGCGGGCACCTTTATCTGCGAGATCGGCGCCGGAGCGCCGGTGAAAAGGCCGTGCCTTCCCGCCCGAAAGGCGGGGCGGCCTGCCCGCAGTCGCGTCGCGGGTCCGATCATCCGCCGGGTAATCCCGCCGGGCGAAGGGCCGCGCCGATGCCGCGCGCCGGCCAGGGCCGGTACGGTTCTGAAGGTGAATTAGCCATTCGGGCGCGCGGGGTCAACCAACGTGGGCGCGCCCCTGCCACGCGCCATCATTGGGTGTCGCATCACCGGCGCCGGAAGGGGTGTTTCCATGCGGCGACGCGAGCCATTCCTATTCGCTGGCATCCGATGGCCTGTTTGGATAATGTTGCCGGCTGTTTCACCTGTACCCTGGAGTTATCCAATGCTGCGCCAGACGCTGAACGAAGCCCTGAAGGATGCGATGCGCGCCAAGAACAGCCGCGGCGTTGCCACCCTGCGGCTGATCCTGGCGGCGTTGAAGGACCGCGATATCGCGGCGCGCACCAGCGGCAATCAGGATGGCATCGATGATGCCGCCATCCTGTCGATGCTGCAGACCATGGTGAAGCAGCGCCGCGAAAGCATCATCATGTATGAGCAGGGTGGCCGTACCGAGCTGGCCCAGCAGGAGCGGGAAGAGATCGACGTGATCGAAGCCTTCCTGCCCAAACAGCTGAGTGAGGATGACACCCGCGAAGCCATCGCCGCCCTGATCGCCGAGTTGGGTGCCACCGGCGTCAAGGATATGGGCAAGGTGATGGCCGAACTGCGCGGTCGTTTCGCGGGCCAGATGGACTTTACCAAGGCCAGCGCCCTGGTGCGCGAAAAGCTGGCCAACTGATCCTGTGATGCCCATCCGGCTGCTGCTGCCGGGTGATGAGGGCCGGCTGGATGCCTATCTGGCCCGTCATCCGGCGACATCCATGTTCCTGCGTTCCAATGTGCGGCGCGTCGGGCTGGCGGATCGGGCCGAGCGCTATCATGCCCGCTATGCGGCGCTGGTGGATGGCGATGGCGCCGTCCACGGCGTGGTGTCCCATGCCTGGAACGGCAACCTGCTGATCCAGGCGAAGCCGGACGACGCCATTGGGCTCGCGCGCTTTCATCTGGCGGCGGGCGACCGTGCTGTGGCCGGGATCATCGGGCCGCTGCCGGCGGTGCGCGCGGTGCAGACCCTGTTCCCCGACCGGCCCCTGTTGAAGGATGGGGCGGAGGATCTGTTCGACCTGCCTTTGTCCGATCTGAAGGTGCCATCAGCGCTGGCTGACCGCACGCTTTCATGGCGGCGGGCCGACGCCGGCGATATCCCGCTGCTGTCATCCTGGCGCGTGGGCTATTGCCTTGAAACGCTGGGGGACGTCGACAGCGCGCATATGCGCACCCGCGCCGCCGCCGATGTGGCCGCCTGGGTCGTGGCGGGTGATGCGTTTGTGGTGATGGGGGTGGACGGTGTGCCACTGTCCATGGCCACCCATAATGCCCGCGTCCCCGATACGGTGCAGATCGGCGGGGTCTGGACGCCGGTGCCGCTGCGCGGTCGGGGACTGGCGCGGGCCGTGGTGGCAGGTGCCCTGCTGGCGGCACGGGATGATGGGGCCGAAACGGCGGTCCTGTTCACGGCCAGGCAGAATGAGCCGGCCCGCCGGGCCTATCTGTCGCTGGGTTTCCGCATCATCGGCGACTATGGGATCGTGCTGCTGGGATAGGGCGTTTCCCTTTGCCCGGCGCGGCTTTCAGGCCCATAATCGCCTTGTCCCGTGAAGCAGAGGCAGGGCCATGGATGACGGCGTGATCAGCGCGGATGATGCCGGTCGCAACTTCGACAGGCTGCTGGCGCAGGTGGAGGCGGGACAATCCCTGACCATCACCCGCGATGGCCGCCCCGTGGCGGTAGTGATGCCGGTTGCTGAGGTTGAGGAGGAAAAGCCATCGACGCATGATCGTCTCATGAGCTTGCTCCGTCAGGGCCTTCCCCTGGATTTTCATGGCGGGATTGACCGCGAGGAATTGCATCGTCGATGAAGGTCGCCATCGACACAAATGTGCTGGTTTATGCAGTTTCATCTACGGGTGACAGCATCAAGCATGCGCGGGCCTTGTTCATCATTGACCGCTTGGGGCGGGGTAAGAACGGCATCCCACCTATCCAGGCACTTATTGAGTTCTCAGCTGTCGTGCTGCGCAAGAAGCTCGCGAATCCGGATGCAGCCCATGTGTATGTTGAGGCATTTAATGCCGAGTTTCCGACTGCGGGTACCCTGACAGAGGATGTGCTTACAGCCTTACGTGCCCATCGCGATCATGGCCTTTCCATCTGGGATGCCATGATCTGGTCTGTTTCCCGCCGGGCCGGGGCTGGCATGCTGCTCAGTGAGGATTTTCAGGATGGGCGGGGTGCTGGACGGGGTTCGCTTCGTTAATCCATTCAATCCGGCCAATGACCCGTTGATCGACGCCATCCTCACACCTTGATGTCCACGCCCTTGGACGCGTCCTCCCGCGTGACCATGCGGCCATCCAGGGAGATGAAATATTTTGCCGACTTGGTCAGCTGATCCGGGTTGAGGCCCATAGCGGTCAATTCTTCCCACATCGGGGCAAGATTTTCCTGGTTGCGGTACTTGTCCGTGATGGCGTCGATGGCCTTCTGCGTGTCGGCGGGCACGAAGGGCAGGTAGCCGCGCTCATTGGCGGGCAGGGCCATCTGGAAGGCCAGCGGTGGGTCGCCGTCCTGGCCATATTTGCGGCCATGGGTCATCTCGAATTCCCGCTGCCGACGTTGGATTTCGTTGTTCCGCGCGGCGTCATAGGCCTCGCGCTCCTTCTTCAGCCCCGCCATCTCCTCCTTTTGCTGCGCCGCCGGGTCGGGCGGTGCTGTGCCCGTCTTGGCGGCGGGGGCCTGGGTCTGCGTGCTGGTGGGTGACTTCACCTGCAGCCGCGACAGGATCGCGGAGGAGGAGAACATGGAGCTGATATTCATGGCGCATGCCCTTCGTACGGGAAACTTTGTTTCCAAGGGCAAGCAATCTCCGTACCGACGAATTTCGAACCAAATTGGATTTATCCACAGGCTGTGAATCATGGGGCCATCTGGGCACGGATGCCGGTGCGCGTGGCATTGGGGCCACCGCCTGGGATATGCTCCCTGGCTGATCCGCATTCGAAGCCTTTGAGATATCAGCCCCGATGGCCTTGCCGCCGCAGTTCCTGGAAGAGTTGCGTTCCCGCCTTTCCGTGTCGGAAGTGGTGATGAAACGCATGCGCCTGCAAAGGGCTGGGCGGGAATTCAAAGCCCCGTGTCCCTTCCACAATGAAAAGACGCCCAGTTTTTATGTAAATGACCAAAAGAATTTCTTTCATTGTTTTGGTTGTGGGGCTCATGGCGATCAAATTGGATTTGTCATGCGCCATGATAACTTATCATTTATGGAAGCTGTAGAGCATCTTGCTAGTGAAGCTGGTCTGCAAGTGCCGCAGGCCAGCCCGCAGGAGCGCCAGCAATATGAGCGGCAGAAATCGCTCTATGACCTCGTCGAGCGCGCTACCAAATATTATGAGCGCGAGTTGTTCAGCCCCAGCGGGCGCAACGCGCTGGATTATCTGCGCCGTCGCGGCCTGGATGAGGAGGGGATTGCCCGTTTTCGTCTGGGCTATGCCCCGCAGGAGGGCGGGCCGTTGCGCGCCCTGCTGCTGGAGGCCGGGTATAGCGAGGCTGACATGGTGGAGGTCGGCCTGTTCAAGCGGGCCGAGGCCGGGCGGCCCATCCGCAATTTCTTTTGGAACCGCGTCATGTTCCCCGTCACCGACCGGCGGGGGCAAGTGGTGGCGTTCGGCGGGCGTATCCTGGAAGGCGATGGGCCGAAATATATCAATTCCGCTGAGAACCCTTTGTTCCACAAGGGTAACCTTCTCTACGGCATGTCGCGCGCCCGGCAGGCGGCGGCGGACGGTCAGCGGCTGATCGTCACCGAAGGCTATATGGACGTCATCTCCTGCGTGCAGGCGGGGTTCGGGGGGGCGGTGGCCCCGCTGGGCACCGCCATGACGGAGACGCAGATCCAGGTGCTGTGGAAACTGGCACCGGAGGGGCAGCGCAACCCCATCCTGTGCTTTGACGGCGACAATGCCGGGCGGCGGGCGGCACAGCGGGCCGTGGAAAGGGTGCTGCCCATCCTGGTGCCCGACGCCACCGTCCGCATCGCCTTCATGCCCGACAAGGAAGACCCGGACAGCCTGATCCGGTCGGGCGGGCCGGATGCGTTCACCGCCATCCTGGACCGCGCTCTGTCGCTGGAGGATTTCATCTGGGAGATGGTGCGCCAGGGCGAGGACCCGAAGACGGCGGATGGCCGCCTGCGGATCGAGACCGGCATCAACCAGATGATGGAGAAGGTCACCGACAAGTCGGTGCAATACAGCTACCGCTCCGTCCTGCGCGAGAAGCTGCGCGCCGCCATCCGGGCCAGTGGGGGCGGGTTTGGCGGTGGGTTCGGCGGGCTAGGGGGGGATCGGGGCGGCGGGCGCCCGCGTCGGCTGATGCCCGGCGACGTGCCCGTCAGCCGCCTGTGGGACAGCCGTTTCCGGTCCGGCACCTTGCGCACCGAACCGCGCCGGCGCGAACGCTATCTGGTGCTGACCATCGTGCATCATCCGGATCTTTTTCAGGATGTGGGGGAGACGCTGGCCGGCGCGGAATTCGCGGATGGCGAGATGGAGGCGCTGCGCCAAGCGCTTGTTGCATGCCTAACCGCCGAATCAACACTTGACGCGGAGGCTTTGAGACGCCACCTGTCTGGTCGTGGTTTTTCCGAGACGCTGGATAGTCTGCTGAATGCAGACATGCCGAAATTCGCGCAACCAGGAGCGTCGTTCGAAACCGCGAAGAGTGGCTGGCAGGAGGTTTGGCTGAGTTCCGAGGATGGTTTGCTTCAACGCGAGCTGCGCGATGCCGAGAGACGGTTTGCCGAGACATTCAGTGAGGATGATCTGGCACGATTACGCGCGCTGCAACGGGAGCTGCTGATTCTCCGGGGCCATGCCGATGACCTGACGGAAGGGGACGGATAATGGGCGGGCGGCCGAGCATTCGGGCGTCGTGCGACGCATTTGTCCTGCAAAACTGTGTCTTGGCGAACACAGTTTCCAGCCTCTTGCCAAAGTTATAGCCAGGAAGAGTTTCGTCGGATGACCGGGCCCTTGCCCGAGTCGTCCATTTGCGTTTACCGGTGGCAGCCTTAAGAGTGCGGGGGCAGCGAACGAATGGCGACGAAAGCGGCGCAGACGGCAGAAGTGTCGGAGCAGCGGGAAGAGGAAGCCAATGGCCCTCTGATGGACGGCATGGCCATTGCCGTCAAGAAGATGATCGCGCGCGGCAAGGAGCGTGGGTACGTCACTTATGACGAACTCAACGCGGCTTTGCCGCCGGACAGCTCCTCGTCCGAACAGATCGAAGACACGATGGCCTTGCTGTCCGAAATGGGCATCAACGTCGTCGAGGCCGAAGAAGCCGATGAAAGCAGCGGCAACGAAGGTGAAGGCGAAGGCCGTCAGTCCGGTAACCTGGACGATGACGATATCGGCCGCACCGACGATCCTGTGCGCATGTATCTGCGCGAAATGGGGTCGGTGGAGCTGCTGAGCCGCGAGGGCGAAATCGCCATCGCCAAGCGCATCGAGGCCGGCCGCGAGATGATGATCGGCGCGATCTGTGAATCGCCGCTGACCATTCAGGCCATTATCGAGTGGCATCAGTCGCTGCAGGACGGCAAGATGTTGCTGCGCGACATCATCGATCTGGACGCCTCCTATGGCGTGGACCCGGAAGCCGGTGAACTGCCGCCCGAAGCGCTGGACGGTCCCGCCGCCGAGCGTGAGGAAGAGGAAGGTGAGCGCCCGGAGGGCGAGGGAGCGGCGGCTGGTGAAGCTGAGGAGGAGGGCAATGTCTCCCTCTCCGCTATGGAAGCCGAGCTGAAGCCCAAGGTTCTGGAGACCTTCGGCAAGATCGAGGAAACCTATGAGCGTCTGCATAAATTGCAGGAAGAGCGCCTGGGCCTTTTGCAGAGCGGTCAGGACCTGCCCAAGGGCTCCGACAAGAAGTACGACAAGGTGAAGGCTGAACTGACCGAACTGGTCAATTCCGTGCGCCTGAACAATGGCCGTATCGAACAGCTGGTCGAACAGCTCTATGCCCTGAACCGCAAGCTACTGGGCTTTGAAGGCCGTCTGCTGCGTCTGGCGACCGATTGCCGGGTGAAGCGCGAAGACTTCCTGCAGCACTATTACGGGTCGGAACTGGACCCGAAATGGCTGGATCGCTGCAAGAGCATCTCCAAGGCCTGGGCCAAGTTCGCTGAGCGTTCGTCCTATGAGGTGGGCCGCGTCCGTGAGAGCATCTCGGAAGTGTCCAGCCAGGCGCGTCTGCCCATCGGTGAGTTCCGCCGCATCGTCTCCACCGTCCAGAAGGGCGAGAAGGAGGCGAGCCGTGCCAAGAAGGAGATGGTGGAGGCCAACCTTCGCCTCGTGATCTCCATCGCCAAGAAGTACACGAACCGTGGCTTGCAGTTCCTGGATCTGATCCAGGAAGGCAATATCGGCCTGATGAAGGCTGTGGATAAGTTCGAGTATCGGCGCGGTTACAAGTTCTCCACCTATGCCACCTGGTGGATCCGGCAGGCGATCACCCGTTCGATCGCCGACCAGGCCCGCACCATCCGCATTCCCGTGCACATGATCGAAACGATCAACAAGCTGGTGCGCACCAGCCGCCAGATGCTGCACGAGATCGGGCGCGAGCCGACGCCGGAAGAACTGGCCGAACGTCTGATGATGCCGCTGGAAAAGGTCCGCAAGGTCCTGAAGATCGCCAAGGAGCCGATCTCCCTCGAAACGCCGATCGGCGACGAGGAAGATTCGCATCTGGGCGATTTCATCGAGGACAAGAACGCCGTTCTGCCGCTCGATGCCGCCATCCAGGCGAACCTGCGCGAGACCACGACCCGTATACTCGCTACGCTCACCGCCCGTGAGGAGCGCGTCCTGCGCATGCGTTTCGGCATCGGCATGAACACCGACCACACCTTGGAAGAGGTGGGGCAGCAGTTCAGCGTGACGCGCGAACGTATCCGTCAGATCGAGGCCAAGGCGCTTCGCAAGCTGAAGCACCCGTCCCGGTCGCGCAAGCTGCGCAGCTTCCTGGATACGTGACCGGTCCTTTCTCCGTCATGTTTCCATTGACAGTCAGGCCCCCGCTTAGGCGGGGGCCTTTCTGATTCAACGACGATGGATTGCGTTCCCGAGCCGATGAAGTTTAGGTTGGTCCGCCGTCAATCGTCCGGACTCATCCGATGTCTCTTGAACTCGCCGCACTCGTCAAGCTGATCGCCGGTCAGGTTCGCAAAGGTCAGCAAATCAGCCTTTCGCCTGAAATCGGGATGTCTATCGTGCGAACGGATGGCGGGCCGGAGGATCTGGTGATGCTGTTCGCGAGCGAGATGGCGAAGGCGCGGCCCAACGCCAAGCTCCTGCGGGTCTATGAAGCCATTCTCGCGGATGTTTTCATGGAATTGGTGCAAGGTGCGAAGGCGGAACGCGCCGGGATGTCGCAGATCCTGCTTAATATCGAGGCCGTGATTGCCAACCTGTTGCAGCAGGGACGCCTCCTCCCGGACAGCCTGCTGGCCTTGCTGCGGCTTTTCCAGGCCGTTGGACATGTTCCTGGGGAGGCGTTTCGCGATATCCTGATGAATACGGCGCCGTCCGACACGCAGGATCTGGATATCGACGGCGTGATTGATGCGTTGGCCCAGACGATCCAGGGAATGGATGGGGACATATTCGCGGTCCATCAGGAGATGGCCCCCATGCTGTCCGCCATGCCCGCACCGGTGCGCGGGCTCCTGGGCTTTGAGCTGCTGACCAACGACAAGAACCCGTCGGTGCGCGCCCTGGGCTTGGCCTGGTTGTTCGATGAAGAGGAAGAGGTTCGGCACCGCGCAGCGGAGGGACTTCGTCAAGTTGCGGAACGCGGGCTTTTGACGCCGGAGATGCTGCGCCGGCTGATCCTGTCACGCAATCTGCTGCCGGCCACCCTGCATCCTGATATCGATGCCGCCATCAAGGCGGCCCGGATGAAGGGATTGGATTGCCCGCCATTGCCCGCACCTGCTGTGATCGAGTTTCTCGCGTCCGGCATAGATGGCGCCGGCGCGCAAAGCCTGTTTGTACAGATGAAGCAGGGGCGCAAGCAGGCGCTTGTCTCCATTCTGCTCAAGCTGGACCATGGCGTGCTGGACGCCTGGGTGAAAACCGGCATGTCCAAGGCGGAAATGTCATCGATACTGGACGAGGTGGATGCCCATATGGGCTTGAATCTCTCCGGCCCCCTGTATCTGCGTCAGGCACTCGGCCATTTCCTGGCCATGAATGTTGAGACGGGGCAGGCTATTCCCTTCGGCCTGTTGCAGGTGGCCGAAATATTGGCCCTGCCGTCCCTGACACCCGAAAGGCAGCCGGCCAGCCAGGACATGCTGCGTGACATATTGGCAGGGGTGCCCGGTGAACTGACGGACGCCAAGGCATTCGAGCAGGCCCTGAAGATAAGCGGCCATTGGATCGCAAGCCTGCCGATCGCAGCGTCGTGGTTCGAAAGCGACCCAGGGATTGATCGCCTGCTTAAAGGCAAGAAGCGGTCGCGGCAAAAGCAGGTTGAAGCAATATTGCAGGAATGGTTGCCCGGCAGGCGGGATCGCTGGATCGACATCCTGACCTGGACGGGGCTCAGCATGCGGGAAGGCGACCGCAAGAACCTGTGGGTCGATTACCTGCTGATGGCGCGGGCCTTGGCCGAAGGCCAACACCCATCAACACTGCCCTTCATGCGGGATGTCGCAACCAACACCGTCAAGGCATGGCGGTACGAGAGCGGCATGCGCTGACGGTCGCCCGCACCCTTCTGCCCATGATCAATAAACCAGCTCGTCCTCGCCCTTGCCGCTGGCGATGACGATTTCGCCGCGCGCGGCCATGTCCTTGGTCAGCTGCACCATGTACATCTGCGCCTCGTCCACGTCGCGCAGGCGGATGGGGCCCATGGCGCCCATATCCTCGCGCATGATCTTGGCCGCGCGTTCGGACATGTTGGTGAAGAACAGATCCTTCAGCGTGTCCGATGCGCCCTTCAGGGCGGTGGCCAGCTTCTGCTTGTCCACGCTGCGCAGCAGGGTCTGGATGCCGCTTGGGTCCAGTTTCGACAGATCCTCAAAGGTGAACATCAGGGCGCGGATACGTTCGGCGCTGTCGCGGTTGCGTTCTTCCAGGGCCGCGATGAACCGGCTTTCGGTGTTGCGGTCAAAGCTGTTGAAGATTTCCGCCATCATCTCGTGCGCGTCGCGGCGGTTGGTGCGGGCCAGGTTCGACATGAATTCGGTGCGCAGCGTGCGCTCGATATCGTCGATAACTTCCTTCTGCACCGCTTCCATGCGCAGCATACGCATGATGACTTCCATCGCGAAGCTTTCGGGCAGAAGCTGGAGCACGCGGCCCGCATGGTCGCCCTTGATCTTGGACATGATCACGGCGACGGTCTGCGGATATTCGTTTTTCAGGTAGTTGGCCAGCACCTGCTCGTTCACGTTGGTCAGCTTGTCCCACATGGTACGACCGGCAGGACCACGGATTTCCTCCATGATCTGGTCGACCTTGTCCTTGGGCAGGACCTTGGTCAGCAGGCGCTCCGTACTGTCGAACGAACCGACCAGCGAGCCGGTGGAGCTGATCTGCTCCGCGAACTCGACGAACAGGCGCTCAACCAGATTGGAACTGACCGAGCCGAGATTGGCCATGGTCTGGGACAGTTCCTTGATCTCGTCATCGCCCATCAGGGCGAACAGCTTCGATGCGATTTCCTCGCCCAGCGCAAGCATCAGGATGGAGGCCTTTTCAGGCCCGGTCAGGCCACGATAATCCTCACGAACGCGCATCGCCATGGCGGCCACTCCAACACTACGAAGGCCGGCAGGAAAGGCCGGTCCAAACACCTGGCGCGGAATCTAGCACACCGATTCGCCAAGGTGAATCCGTCACGTACACGAAAGCGTATTGGTTACGGTCCGCCGGCCAGCGTGCGGCGGCGTTCTTCCCAGCTGACTTCATCCGCGATGGGGGAAATGGGGCTGCGCGGCAGTTCGGCCTTCATGCCGGGGCAATCCCGTGGCCCGTCATAGGCACGGCCCGCCAGATAGCCAATGGTGGACCCCACGCCGGCCCCCGCCAGTCCCTTGGCGGCGGTGGTCACGCTGCTGTCATTATCATCGCCCAGTGCCATCCCGGCCATCAGGCCGACGGCAGCCCCGATCCAGGTCCCGGCCTGCGCGCCCTTCTGGCTGCGTCCGGTACAGGGTGGCGGCAGTGCTTCGCGCACACGCAGGTCGGCATTATCCAGGGATACGATCTCCCCTGGAAGCGGATCGGTGCTGGGCAGGGGCTTAAAGCTGTTGGCAGGGGTATCGGCGGCAAAAGCGGGCTGAAAACTCAGCAGGCAAAGGATCGTGATCGCTAAGCCGCCCGCTTTCATGATGTCACCGGCGCCCGTCCCAGAATTCCAGCGGCGCCGACACGGACGGGGCACCCAGGATATTGCCGCCATACTTATGGCGCAGGAAGCTCTCGTTATAATTCAGGCGCGGCGTGCCATAGGAATAGCCATAGGGCGTGTAGTAGCCGCGATTGTTGGAATAAAACGGCTCGGCGTCATACCCGATCTGCCCGTCGCCCAGCAGCTGGTTCGACCGGCGGGCGCCATATCCGCTGCTGAAGGACGGCATGTTGCCGCTGACCGACAGGCTGAACCCATCCGGCAGGCGGGTGCTGTTCTCCCCCGACAAGGCCAGGGCGGCGGCAGCGGCGGCATCGGCACCGGGGCGGGCATAGGATTGGGCGGCGGCGCGTTCACCGGGCGTCACGTCGCGGCTGATCGGCTTGAAGGTATTCACGGGCTTGCCCGCTTCGTCCGCCAAGGCCGGCGCCGACATCGGAACAGCCACCAGCAGGGCGGCAATACCGGCGGCGCGGGTGTGACGGGTGACAGCGTTACGCATCGCAATTCTCTCCACTGCCGGGGCGGTGCCTGTCCTGAAGACCGGGGCAGCGCCACAATCGGGGGAACCGGGCCGTCCCACGGACGCCCGCATCATGTCCCTAAGGTCATGCCTCGTGGCGTCCACGTCAAGGGGGCTAAGCGCTTTCTTGCCCAGAAATCCCCTTTGCCGCAGATGGCTTCATGCCAAATTGAACAATGATCAAGGCTGAATTATGGCGATGGGCGGCATGGGAGCCGGGGAACGGCCATGGTGGCGGGCAGGGTTTTCACCGTGCTAGCTTGCCGTGACAATGCCAGAGACCCCGATCCCCCCATGTTGTACAGCCTTTATCGCGGCCTGACGCATCTGGCCGGCCCGGCCATTGGCCGGCTGCTGGACCGGCGTGCCGCGCATGGCAAGGAAGATCCGGCCCGCCGGCATGAACGGCTGGGCCGTCCGCTGCTGCCCCGTCCGGCGGGGCGGCTGGTCTGGGTCCATGCCGCCTCGGTGGGGGAGGCGCTGGCGGTGCTGCCGCTGGTGGATCGGCTGCTGTCACGGGGGCCGCAGGTGCGGGTGATGGTAACGACGGGCACGGTGACGTCCGCTGCGCTGATGGCAAGGCGGCTGCCGGGGCCGCGTGCGTTCCATCAATATGTGCCGGTGGACCTGCCCGGCGCCGTCGATGGCTTCCTGGCCCATTGGCGGCCCGATCTGGTGCTGTGGGTGGAATCGGAATTCTGGCCCAATCTCCTGTCTGCCATCCGGCGGGCCGGCATTCCCTGTGCCCTGGTCAATGCGCGCCTGTCGGCCAAAAGCTTTGGTAATTGGCGGCGCTTTCCGCGCGCCGCCCGGCGGCTTCTGTCCGTGTTCCAACTGGCCCTGGCCCAGACGGGGGTGGAGGCGGAACGGTTGTCGGCGCTGGGCATTGCGGATGTGCGGGCCGTGGGCAATCTGAAATATTCAGCCCCGCCCTTGCCCGCCGATCCGGCGGCGCTGGACACCCTGTCGGCTGCCATCGGCCCCCGCCCCGTCTGGACCTTTGCCAGCAGCCATGCGGGGGAGGAGGCGATGGCCATCGCGGCGCAGGCGGAACTGCGCCGGCACCTGCCCGACGCGCTGCTGCTGCTGGTGCCGCGCCATCCCGACCGGGGGGGGGAGGTGGCGGGGATGCTGTCCGCTGCCGGCCTGTCTTTTTCCCGCCGCAGCGAGGGTGGGCTACCGGGGGCGGGGGATGCGGTCTTCCTGATGGATACGCTGGGGGAGATGGGGCTGGTCTTCCGTCTGGCACCGGTCACGGTGATGGGCGGGTCCTTCATGCCCGTGGGAGGGCATAACCCCATCGAACCGGCCCTGCTGCACAGCGCCGTCATCCATGGCCCGCATATGTTCAATTTCGCGGAAGTTGCGGCGGAGATGCAGGCGGCTGGCGGGCTTCTGCCCCTGGCCGGCCCCGAACAGATCGCCGATGCCGTGGCGGGCCTGCTGTCCGATCCTGTGCGGCGACAGGCGCAGGCGGAGGCGGCACGAGAGGTGGCCCTGCGCAATGCCACGGCCATCGACCGGGTGATGGCCGCACTGGCACCGCTGCTGAACCGGGCGGGGGTGGGCTGATGCGCGCCCCTGCCTTCTGGTACGCCCCGCCGGGCCTGCTGTCGGCGCTGCTGACGCCGCTGTCATGGCTGTGGCGGGCGGGTGCCGTGCTGCGGTTGCGGGTACCGGTGAAGGCGCCGGTGCCGGTGCTGTGCGTTGGCAATCTGGTGGCGGGCGGGGCCGGCAAGACGCCCGTGGTACGGGACCTGACGGCGCGGCTGCGCGCGCGTGGTGTGGCGGCGGCGTCGCTGTCGCGCGGCCATGGCGGGCGCATGCGGGGGCCGCTTGCCGTGGACCAGGCCCATCACCACGCAATGGATGTGGGGGATGAGCCGCTGCTGTTGGCCGCTACGGGTGCCGCCTGGGTCGGGCGGGACCGGGTGGCGGCGGCCAAGGCCATGGTGGAGACGGGTTTGGGCGCCATCATCCTGGATGATGGATTTCAGAACCAGGCCCTGCATAAGGATCTGTCGCTGATTGTCGTCGATGCCGGGGCCGGGTTCGGCAATGGCCGTGTCATGCCGGCGGGACCGCTGCGGGAGAGTGTAGCCGGCGGGTTGAAACGCGCGGATGCGCTGGTGGTCATCGGCGATGGGCCGGGTCTGGCGGCGGCGCGGTCCGTGGCGGGCGCGCTGCCCGTGCTGACGGCCCGGCTTCTGCCCGATCCGGCGGCGCTGGCGCCATTGCGGGGCCGGCCCTTGCTGGCCTTTGCCGGGATCGGGCGGCCTGCAAAATTCTTCGCAACCCTGCGCGACGCCGGGCTGTCGGTGGTGGCGGAAAGGGCGTTTGCCGACCATCACCCGTTCCGTGCGGCGGACCTGTCCGCCCTGCTGGCACGGGCGCAGGCGCTGGGCGCCACGCTGGTGACGACGGAAAAGGACGCGATGCGCCTGTCCCCCATCTGGCGGCCGCGTGTGGCGGTGCTGCCCGTCCGTCTGTCCTGGGATGATCCTGTGGTGGTGGAGGGGCTGCTGGACCGGTTGATGGAGACGCGCCATGGCTGACCACAGCCGCCTGCGCCGCCGGTTCGACCGGGTGGTCGGCTATCGTCTGCAAGCCGCTTTCGTCTGGCTGTTCATCGCGACCATGCGCCTGCTATCGCCCGAACAGGCATCGGACCTGGGCGGCGGCCTGCTGCGCCGGATCGGCCCGCGCCTGTCGCGGTCGCGGCGCATGCGGCGTGATATCGCCCGCGCGCTGCCGGGGCTGGAACCGGCGCGCGTCGATGCCATCATTACCCAGGCCTGGGACAATCTGGGCCGCACCTTTGCCGAATATGTGCATCTGGACCGTATCGCGGCGGATTTCGACCGGCATGTGCAGGTGACGGGGTTGGAGCATCTGCAGGCGCTGGTCGGCGATGACCGGCCCGGCATCGTCTTCACCGGCCATTTCGCCAATTGGGAACTCTGCGCCATGGTGTCGGCGCGGGTGGGCCTGCACCTGACCTATGTGTTCCGCAAGCCCAACAATCCGTTCGTGGCCGAGATGCTGGCCCGTGCCCGCGCCCCCCTGGGTGGCACCATGGTGCCCAAGGGGCGGGAGGCGGCGCGCGGCCTGATGGCGGCCATCCGGGCCGGTGGGCATGTCGGCCTGCTGGTCGATCAGAAACTGAACGAAGGGCCGCTGGTGCCGTTCCTGGGGCGGGAGGCGCGGACGGGCACGGTCCTGGCCGATCTCGCCCTGCGCTATGACGCGCCCGCCGTGCCCATCCGCGTGGTGCGGACCGGCGCGGCGCGGTTCCGCGTCACCATCCTGCCGCCGCTGGAATTTGCCCGGACCGGGGATGTGAAGGCCGACACGCTGTCCGCCATGAAGCAGGTCAATGCCCTGCTGGAAGAATGGGTGCGCGACGATCCCGGCCAATGGATGTGGCAGCATCGGCGTTGGCCGGAGTGAGGCCCGTTGCGAAATTTCGACGGATCGTAGCGCGGATTAGCGAAGCGTAATCCGCGGAGCGACGCCGGGGTTTCCGCGGATTACGGCTACCGCCTAATCCGCGCTACAAGACCCGTGTGCGCAAAGATCATTGGTCATGAGCGACCCTCACTCATAAACCGCGTAGTATTTCTTTGCCGGCTCCAGGATGTCCCATACGCCGGTAAAACCCGCCGGCATGACAAAGGCGTTGCCCGCCACGAACCTGCGTTCGGTGCCGTCATCGCCCCGCACCACGACCACGCCTTCCAGCAACTGACAGAACTCATTCTCCGTGAAAACCACGCGCCAGGAACCGACGGCCCCTGTCCAGATGCCGCAATTGAAACGGCCATCGGCGCTGCTGAACCGGTTGCTGACGGACTGTACCGGGTCGCCGGTCAGGATGCGGTCGGCGGCGGGGCGGTAGGTTTCAGCCGCCGGGCCGGGATCACTCAGCACCGTGACGGCGGGGAACTGGCTGGTCATCATCAAACTCCTATCGCCTGTCCTTGAAGAAATCGCGCAGCAGGCTGGCGGCCCGCGCCTCCCCGAACCCGCCATAGGCGTCGGGCGCGTGGTGGCAGGTCGGCTGCTGGAAATAGCGGGGGCCATGATCGACGGCCCCGCCCTTGGGATCATAGGCCGCGAAATAGACCCGCCGCAGCCGGGCAAAACTGATGGCGCCTGCACACATGGCACACGGTTCCAGCGTGACATACAGGTCCAGGCCGGGCAGGCGCGGGCTGTTCAGGGCGGATGCGGCCTGACGGATGGCCAGCACCTCGGCATGGGCCGTGGGGTCGGACAGTTCTTCTGTCCGGTTGCCGGCGGAACCCAGCACGCGGCCCGTGGCCGGGTCCACCACGACGGCGCCCACCGGCACCTCGCCCCGCGCCGCCGCCTGTTCGGCTTCGGCAAAGGCAAGGTCCATGGGGGTGGGGGCATTGGGAAGGTCGGTCATGATGCGCGCAAGGCTGCATGGGACGGTCGCGCCCGTCAAGGCGGGGGGTGGCTTGCGGCAATCTTGTTTCGCGCGTAATCTCCGCGCCCATGTCCCAGAACAGCTATGACCCCTTGCGTCAGGTGCCGGTTGATGCCGTTGCCGACGAAACCGACCCTGATGCCGCGCCCGAGCTTGCCGGGGGTGAACGCATTGCCAAGCGCCTGGCCCGTGCCGGCGTCTGCTCCCGCCGCGATGCCGAACGCTGGATCGCCGAAGGCCGCGTCCGCGTCAATAATGTGACCCTGGAAAGCCCGGCTTTCCTGGTCCGCGATGGCGACCGTATCCAGGTGGACGGCCAGAATGTGGGGGAGCCGGAACCCACCCGCCTGTGGCGCTATCACAAGCCGGAAGGGCTGGTGACGACGGCGCGGGATGAGAAGGGCCGGGCCACCGTCTTCGACCATCTGCCGCACACCATGCCGCGCGTCATCTCTGTCGGGCGGCTGGACCTTGCGTCGGAAGGGCTGCTGCTGCTGACCAATGACGGGGCGTTGGCCCGGCATCTGGAACTGCCCTCCACCGGCTGGCTGCGCCGCTACCGTATCCGCGTGCATGGCGTGCCGACGCCGGAAACCATGCGCAAGCTGGAAGAGGGCGTGGTTGTTGAGGGGCTGGCCTATGGCCCCATCGAAACGGTGATCGATCGCACCGTCGGCTATAATTCCTGGCTGACCGTGGGCCTGCGCGAAGGCAAGAACCGGGAGGTTCGCCGCGTCTTCGAATGGCTGGGCCTGCCCGTCAGCCGCCTGATCCGCGTCGCCTATGGCCCGTTCCAGCTGGGCAAGCTGGACCCCGGCGCCGTGGAAGAGGTGCCGCGCCGCGTCCTGCGCGACCAGATGCCCGATTTCTTCCCCGTGGAGGAAGAACCGGCACCCGCCGATGGTGCGGCCAAGCCGGCACCGGGTGCCGCCCCGCGCATGCGCTATGACCGGCTGCCCAAGGCCATGGAAGCCGCCGCCCCGGCCAGCGCCACCAAGGGCAGGGCCAAGCCGTCCGCCGCCAAGGCCCGAGACAGTGTCGAGCGGCTGATGGGCGGGGCGCGCAAGGCCTCCTCATCCTCCGCCGCGCCCAAGCGCACGGCCCCGCCGTCGCGGGTGGAAGCCGAAGTGCCAAAGGCTGCCCGTCGTGGGGCCGGGGATAATTTGAGCGACAGCGCGCGTCGTGCCGTCGCCAAGCTGGACCGGGCCCTGGCCGGCGCCGACATCCCCGATGACGACGCCCCCGCCCGCCGCGGGCCGAAGCCGGCGGCCAAACGCGCCGCCGCCGCGGCGCCTGCCAAGCCGGCCAAGGATGCTGGCGATAAGGGCGGCGGCAAGCCGGTCTCCCCCAGGTCCCCGCAGAAGGCCCCCAAGGGTGGAGCGCCGCGTGCGGATCGTCGCCGGTAAGCATCGTGGTCGCCGGCTGGAAACACCGGCGGGCCGTGACGTGCGCCCGACCAGCGACCGGACGCGTCAGTCGCTGTTCAACATCCTGTCGCATGGCGACTGGATGGAGGATGGCAGCGACGTGTTGGACGGGGCCGATGTGCTGGACGCGTTCTGCGGCACCGGCGCCCTGGCGCTGGAGTCGCTGTCGCATGGTGCCGCCCGCGCGGCCTTGCTGGACAAGGCCCGCTCCTCGCTGGACATTGCGCGCCGCAATGCGGAGATGCTGGGGGAGGGGGCGCAGTGCCGCTTCATCCTGGGCGATGCCGCCAAGCCGCCAGCAGCCCCGTTTGCGGCGCGGCTGGTGTTTCTGGACCCGCCCTATGGTCAGGACCTGTCGCCGCCGGCCCTGACCGGCCTGTCACGTGCCGGCTGGATCGCGCCGGGTGCCCTGGTCTGTGTGGAGATCGGGGCAGAGGATGCCCTTGCGCCGCCGCCGGGGTTCGATGCGCTGGATGCGCGCGACTATAGTCAGGCGCGCATCCATTTCCTGCGCTACCGGGGTTAGGGCGGACTTCTTTTGACTGGAAGCACCCCTTTACGACATCCCGGCTTGGCGCCGGGATGACGAAAAGGGGTGCTTCCAGTCAGCGTAAACCCGATAAAATTCAGGCGGCGACCATGGAGGGCGAGGCAACCTCCACCCGGTCGCGGCCATTTTTCTTGGCCGTGTAGAGCGCTTCATCCGCGCTATCCAGGATCAGGTCGAAACTGGCGGGTACCGGCCCGACGCCCGTGCTGGCCAGACCGATTGAGACAGTGACATGGCCATGCGGGCTGCCGCTGTGGCGGATGCCCAGGGCGGCCACTGTTTCCCGGATACGGTCGGCCACGGCGCGCGCGCCGGTCAGATCGGTTTGGGTCAGCAGGACCGCGAATTCCTCCCCCCCGATCCGGGCTGCAAGATCGCCGCCACGCGCCACGGCGCGAGTGATAGCCAGCGCCACCGACCGCAGGGTCGCGTCGCCCGCGCCATGGCCATAGGTGTCGTTGAAGCTTTTGAACAGGTCGATATCGATCATCAGGATCGCTGCATCATGCGGCATGCGGGTGACGCGCGCCTGTTCCCGCCGCAGCATGTCATCGAACATGCGACGGTTGGCGATACCGGTCAGGGGGTCGGTAGTGGCCATCCGTTCCAGCCGGGCATTGGCATCGGCCAGCGCCAACTGTACGCGCAACCGCTGCCGGCTTTCCCGATACAGCAGGCTGATCAGGGTGATGATACCGCTGATCAACAGGGCGGATGTCAGGCCGATGGTCCAGGCCTTGCGCTGCCAATGTCCGTAAACAAGGTCCAGCGACTGTGCCAGGCTGACCCGCATGGTGGAGCCGGCGACGGCGGTGGAAACGACAAGCCGCGTGTCGTTCAGCGCCCCCGGTTCCTCATAGATGGCCAGCGGTTCCCCGACGATGGCCTGCAGGTGGGAATCCTGGCGCAGATCGCGGCCAATGGCCAGCGGGTCCGCCGGCTGCCGGGCTAGGATGATGCCCTGATCCAGAAACAAGGTCAGGGCCGCTCCCTCATCCAGTTGCAGGTCGGTCAGCAACCCATCGAAATAGGTCAGCAGCATGGAGGCGACCACCACCCCCCGGAACGATCCATCCGGGCGGTTCAGCCGCATGGACAGCACGATCACCGGGTCCTTGGTCGTGGCCGAAATCAGCGGGCCTGTGATCAGCATGGCGGGATCGTTATGGTCCCGGTGATAGGCGAAATAGGGCCGCCAGGCCCGGCTTTGCCCCCTGACGTCATTGCCGCCCGATTCTGCCTCAATGATCCCGTTCTCATCCGTCACGAACAGCACGCCCAGCGCCTTGGGCGCGGCGGTGTGGGAAAACAGGACCATGTCGCGCAGATGTTCGGGCACCTGCTGGAAATCAGGTGAGGTTACCGTGTCGCGCAGGGACGACAGGACGAAGCGGAACAGATCGACATGCCGGGAAATATCGCGGGCAATGGCGCCCGTCAGGTTCACCGCCGCTTCCTGGGCATGGTCGCGCGCGGCAGCGCGATCCTGATAAAGCTGTGCGGAGATGATCACGGCGAGCGCTGCGGCCATCACCATGCCGAGGATGAAGCCGACCCAGCCCGTACCCCGCGCCATAACGCGGGAACCGGCAAGCGCAGCCGCAGGTTTCGACGATGTGAACAGGTCGCTCATACCGGCAGCATATACCGGTATGGGAATTGGTAAATTCCTGCCCCCTTATCCAAGGGGATAGTATGGGGCTGTTCATCAGGTGGTCAGAACAGGCTGCCCTGCGGTCCCGCTTCGCCCGCTTTGCGGGTGGGCCGCGCCGGGCGTGGGGGTGTGGCCGGCGGCGCTCCCTCGCCCTGACCGATGGTGGCGCCGGCATTGCCGTCCTGAAAGGCGATGGTCACACGCTGCCCATCGGTCAAACCGGCGGCATGTGTCACGGGCTGCCCATCACCATCGGTAACCAGGGCGAAGCCGCGCGACAGCACACCGCGATAGGACACGCTTTCCAGCAGACGGCCCAACTGCGCCAGCCGATCGCCCTTGGCGGACAGGTCGGCCAGATGCGCGCGTTCCATGCGGGTGGGCAGGTCGGACAGGCGGGCGGCCCCATCGGTCAGGGCACGGCGGATGGTTCGGTCGGACAGGCGGTCGGCAATGCGGTGATAGCGCCCCTCCGACAGACGGACGGAGCTTTCCAGGCCCGTGCGCAGGGCCCGGCCCGCCCCGTCCAGCCGGGTGGCGGCCAGACGCAGTACCTCACGCGGGTGGCGCAGTTTCAGGCCCAACTGCCGCACCGCCGTCTGCCGCCGTTCGATCCCGCCTCGCATGGACAGGATCAGGCGTTCGGCCCGGTCGTCCAGCCGCTGTGTCAGCCCTTCCAGCAGGCCGTGCGGATCGCCCAGGCCGCGCGCCAGCCCCTGCACATAGGTACGGCGCTGATCCAGGGCCCGGGTCATGGCACGGTGCAGCCGGCGCTCATCATCCAGCACCTGACCCAGCAGGTCGGCCCGCACCGGCACCGCCATCTCCGCCGCCGCCGTGGGCGTGGGGGCGCGGCGGTCAGACGCGAAATCGATCAGGGTCGTGTCCGTCTCATGCCCGACGGCGGAGATGAGCGGGATGCGGCTTTCAGCGGCGGCGCGAACCACGACCTCCTCATTGAAGGCCATCAAATCTTCCAGGCTGCCGCCGCCACGCGCCACAATGATCAGGTCGGGGCGTGGCACGCGCCCGCCGGGGGCCAAGCTGTTGAAGCCCTGGATGGCGCGGGCCACCTGCGCCGCCGCCCCCTCGCCCTGCACCGCGACGGGCCAAAGCAGGACATGACGGGGGAAGCGGTCGGCCAGACGGTGCAGGATGTCGCGGATGACGGCCCCGGTCGGGCTGGTCACCACGCCGATGACGCGCGGCAGAAAGGGCAGCGGCTTCTTGCGCTCCGGGTTGAACAGGCCTTCGGCGGCCAGCCGCTTCTTGCGCTCCTCCAGCATTTTAAGCAGCGCGCCTTCGCCCGCCAGTTCCATGTTGTCGATGACCAGCTGATACTGGCTGCGGCCCGGATATGTGGTCAGTTTGCCGGTGCAAACCACCTCCATCCCTTCCTCGGGCCGCACCGACAGGCGCGCGACGGTGCCTTTCCAGCACACAGCCTCGATCACCGCCGCGTCATCCTTCAGGCGCAGGTACAGATGGCCCGACGAATGGCGCTTGGGCTGGCTGATCTCCCCCCGCACCCGGACATAGCCGAACGCATCCTCCACCGTCCGCTTCACGGAACGGGCCAGATCACTGACCGACTGTTCGGGCAGATTGGTACCGGGGCGGGCGGGGGCGGGATCGGAGAAAAATTCGCTCATGATGCCGGCATGATAGGGGGAGGCGGGGCGGGATGCCAGTCTGGAGCTGTCCAGGTTGACTCAAAGCACCCCGCTATCGTCATCCCGGCGGAAGCCGGGACCCAGCAAGAGCAGAGATAGCTGCGACATGACTCATACCGGCGCGGACCGCGCCTCACGCTGGGTCCCGGCTTCCGCCGGGATGACGAGAAGGGTTGTTTGCAGTCAACGTAAAGCCGAACTCACCAAAGTCTCCGCCTCCCATTCCTGTTCCAGCGCGGTCAGGATAGCGCGAACTTCATTGACGGGCACAGGTCCGGTACGGTCGCCCTCATCAAGGGCGGCCTGGATACTGGCCGACAAATTGCGATCAATAACGCTATACCGGGGCATTCCAGTTCACCTGCGTTTGTAGAAGCAGCGTAGCGCGGCAGCCGGTTTCCGGCAAGCAATGCCGTGTTGGCAGTATCTCCCATCGCCGGTAGAACGAAGCTTCTGTAAGCCCCGGCCAAACGTCCTCCATGCTCACCGACCCCGTCTATTGGAGCCTGTTCTTCCTGTCCCTGGCGGCGGCGACGTTGCTGCCGGGCGGGTCGGAGGTGGCGTTGGTGGCGCTGCTGGCCGATGGGTCGCGGCCTGCCTGGGGGCTGGTGGCGGTGGCCACGGCGGGCAATGTACTGGGGTCGGTCGTCAACTGGGTGCTGGGGCGATGGCTGCGCGGCTTCGTGGGCCAGCGCTGGTTCCCGGTGACGCCGACGCAGCTGGCGCGGGCCGAAGCGCTGTTCACCCGCTATGGCGCCTGGAGCCTGCTGTTCGCCTGGGTGCCCGTGATCGGCGATCCACTGACCGTTGCGGCGGGGACGCTGGGCGTGCGGCTGCGGATTTTCCTGCCGCTGGTGACGCTGGGCAAGGCCGCGCGTTATGTCGTCCTGGCCGGGATTGTGGGCGGGGTGCTGGCACCATAGGTACCGGCACCCCGTCCGTCATCATTCGGCCAGCAGCTTTTCCATCTGGTCGATGGTGGCATCCATGCGGCGCACCAGGGCCTGATAGGGGGCGGCGGTGGCCATATCCAGGCCCGCCTTCTTCAAGAGCGGATAGGGATATTCGGACCCGCCGGCCTTCAGCACGTTCAGGTAATTGTCCCGCGCCTTGGCGCCGCCCTTGGAGATCTGTTCGGCGAAATAGGTGCCGGCAGAGATGGAGGTCGCGTACTGGAACACATAGAAGGGGCGATAGAAATGCGGGATGAAGGCCCATTCCGCGCAATATTTCTCATCGATCTTCATCACGCCTTCGGCGTCGCCATGATACTTCTTCAGCAGGCCGCAATAGATGTCCTTCATCTTGGACCCGGACAGCGCCTCGCCCCGCTCCACGGCATCATGGGTGGCCAGTTCAAATTCTGCGAACATGGTCTGGCGGAAGAAGGTGCCGCGCAATCCTTCCAGCGACTGGCCCAGATAGAACAGCTTCTCTTCCTTGGTCTTGGCCTTTGACACCAGATAATCGGTCAACAGCATCTCGTTCGTGGTCGACGCGATTTCCGCCATGAACAAGGAGTAGTTGGCCAGCTCATAGGGCTGATTCTTCGACGCCAGGGCCGAATGCATGCCATGGCCCCATTCATGGGCATAGGTGGACATGGAGTTATAATCGTCCTGATGGTTCAGGAAGATATACGGGTCCAGCCCATAGCTGCCCCAGTGATAGGCGCCGCTGTCCTTCCCCTCTGCCGGATAAACATGCATGGTCCGCTTGGCCGTCAGGGCCGCCAGCATGTCACCATATTCCTTGCCCAGCGGCTTGACGGCGGCCAGGGTCGTCGTGCGTGATTCGTCCAGCGTGAACTTCTTGTCCAGGCTGATCAGCGACGGATAGATGTCGTAATAATACAGGTCCGGCAGTTTCAGCATCTTCTGCCGCAGCTTGAAATAGCGATGCAGGGTCGGCAGGCCCTTGTTCGCCTCCGCCACCAGGGTGCGGTAGACAGCTTCCGGGATATCGTTATTGGCCAGCGATGCGGCGACGGCGGTGGGATAACCGCGCAGCTTGGCATCGATGGTGCCGGTCTGCACGGCGGCGCCCAGCGTGTTGCCCATGGTGGTCGCGTACTGGCCGAACTTGGTCCAGAACGTGTCGAACACCAGCTTGCGGACGGCCCGGTCCTCATTCTGGCGTAGCGACTGGTAGGCGGACTGGTTCACCTTGCGCTTGGTCCCATCGGGCAGGGTGATCTCCGGCCAGTCGATATCGGCATTGGCCAGCGCCGAATAGGTGTTGCTGGCCGATCCCAGAACGGGGCCCAGGGCCGCCAGGGCCGCTTCGGTTTCCGGCGTCAGGGTATGGGCCTTCAGGCGCAGGATATCGTTCAGGCGGAAGGCATGCTTGGTGAGGCCGGTATCGGCCTTGATGAAGCTTGCGATCTTGTCGGCACCCACCCCTTGCACTTCGGGCGAGACCCAGGCGGTGGCGGCCTGCGCCTGCGCCGACAGGGCCTGTGCCAGGCTCCAGCGTTCCTGATACTCATTGTTCCGGGTGTCGGTGGAATATTGCAGATAGGCATAGACCAGCACGCGTTCCACATCGTGCCCGACCTTGGACATACGGTCCATGGCGGCGCGCAGGGTGGCGGCATCCTTGCCCAGCGTGCCTTTCAGCGTGTCCAGCGCGGGCAGGTCGGCCAGCGCCTGCTTGCGCGCCGCGTCCCAGGATGCGTCATCCTTGAAGATCGGCGTCAGGTCCCAGACATAGCGCGGGTCGGTCTTGGCCGGCGCCTCGGCTGCGGCGGGGGCGGCCTGCTGTGCGGCGGCGCTGGAGAGCGGCGCCAGGGCGGCGGCCAGTGCGATGGCGGATGCACCCAGCAGGCGGCGGGCGAAATGCGGGCGGTGATGATGCTGTGTCATGCTGTCCCTGTCCGTTCGGGGGCCTGTGTCGCGACTATGCGCCGGCCATTTGTGCAGACCTTTATAAGATGCACCTGCCGGCCCGCCCGCCGAAAAATTGTAACGGGGTGGTTTCATTTCGCGGCCTCTGCCAGAATGCAACGGCCGCAACCTTCGGACGCCGCATCATGACCGTTATCCGCGCCTATGCCGCTGCCAAGTTGAACCTCTACCTGCATGTGCTGGGCCGGCGGGAAGACGGCTATCACCTGCTGGACAGTCTGGTGGCCTTCGCCAGCGCCCATGATCTGGTGGAGGTGGAAAGCACCCCCTATTTCAGCCTGCAACTGCACGGGCCGCATTCGCTGCCCCTGCTGATGGAGGATACGGAAAGCAATCTGGTGACCAAGGCCGTGTTCCGGCTGGCCGAGGCGCTGGGCCGCAAGCCGCATGTGACGGTGAAGCTGACCAAGAACCTGCCGCTGGCATCGGGGATCGGCGGCGGATCGGCGGATGCGGCGGCCACCTTGCGCGCGCTGTGCGCCCTGTGGGATGTGCCGCTGGACCATCTGGCGGTCACGGAACTGGCGGCCAAGCTCGGCGCCGACGTGCCCGTCTGCGTTGGGTCGCGGACCAGTTACTTCGGGGGCACGGGCACCGAACTGTCGCCCGCGCCCGACCTGCCGGAAGATTGCTGGGTCGTCCTGGTCAATCCCGGCGTGTCCATGCCGACGCCCGCCGTGTTCGAAGCACGCGATGGGGCCTTTTCAGAACCCGCCCGGCTGACCACATCCTTTACGGATGTCCGTGAACTGGCGGCCCTGCTGAAGGAGGGACGGCGCAATGACCTCACCCCGCCCGCCGTGCGGTTGAGCCCCGTCATCACCCAGGTGCTGGCGGCCCTCGATTCGACGGCAGGATGCCTGCTATCGCGCATGTCGGGCAGCGGGGCCACCTGTTTCGGGCTTTATGTCGATTTCGACCATGCCGTTGCCGCGGCTGAACTGATTGGCGGGATTCGTCCCGGCTGGTGGGTGCAGCCGGCGGCCCTGCTGAATGATTTGTCGGGGCTGGAAGTGCTGGAAGGGGTCACCCTTCTCGACTGGCCGTAAGTTTTGTAGCGCGGATTAGCGAAGCGTAATCCGCGGGGAATTCGGTTACGTGCCGCGGATTACGCTTCGCTAATCCGCGCTACAGGAGTGGATACTATGTCCCGCATTGACCTGTCCCGCCATTTCCTGGCCGTGAATATCGCGGTGCTGACCGTGTCTGACACGCGTGGCCTGTCGGATGACAAATCCGGCGATACGCTGGTGGAACGGCTGACCAGTGACGGCCATGTGCTGGCCGCCCGCGCCATTGTGCGCGACGATGTCCGCGCCATCGTGGATCAGCTGCGCGTCTGGATCGATGACCCGACGATCGATGTCGTCATCTCCACCGGCGGCACCGGCCTGACAGGCCGCGACGTGACGCCGGAAGCGTTCGAAAGTGTGTTCGAAAAGACGATCAACGGCTTTGGGGAGATGTTCCGCATGCTCTCCTATCAGAAGATCGGCACCTCGGCCCTGCAAAGCCGCGCCACCGGCGGCGTGGCCAAGGGCACCTATCTGTTCGCCCTGCCGGGCAGCCCCAGCGCCTGTCGCGACGGTTGGGACCTGATCCTCAAATATCAGCTGGATAACCGTCACCGCCCCTGCAACCTGGTCGAACTGATGCCCCGGTTGCAGGAGAAGTGAGGATCGCAGTGCGGCCTGTCAGGGCTCGGGCTTTCGCCCTCGACCTGACCTACGGTCAGCATATGGGAGCCGTAGGTCAGGTCGAGCCAAAGGCGAGCCCTGACGTCTGCGGCGTTGTCACTGACCCCAGGCGGGCGGGGTGAAATGCAGGCCGGTGGCGCCCGACAGGGCGCCCCACAGGGTCCCGACCACCCCGTTCCAGAGCTGCTCTGCCGTCACCAGTGACAGGCCGACCAGGACGCGGACGAAGTTCTGGGCGCTCTGCTTCAACTGATCCAGAAAGAACTGTTGCAGGGACGGACGGATTTCACCCGATGCGATGCCGCCGGCGATGGTTTCCGCCTGCTGTGCCATGGCCGCCAGCTGTTGCTGGGAGAATCCCTGCGCCGTCTCGATATTCTGGCCCAGGATGGCGGTGGCCTGTGTCTTGATCTGGTTGATCAGGTCGGGGACGTTGATGGGCGTGATGGTCATGTCCGTCTCTCCTTACGGTTGGGTCGCCGCCGGCTGCGGCACGCCGCGCGCCAGGGCGTTCTCATAGGTCAGGGCCTGCTGGATATCGATGTTGAACTGCTGCTGGAAGGCCTGGGCCTCCAGACTGCTGATCCCGCCTGACTGATCGGCCTGCTGCATCGTCGTGAACTGAACCCCGATTTTGGTCAGGATGTCGCCCGTGGGCGCGGCCAGGGTCTGGATCTTGGTCCATTCCTTGACCTTCGACTCCAGGAATTTCGGTAGTGTGGTGGGGTCGGGCCGCGCCTGGGCCAGATTGGCCAGCGCGTTGGCCTGCCCGATCAACTGCGTATAGGTGCCCTGGCGCTGCGCGAAGCTGGAGGCCGGGACACCGCCCGCCACCTGTGCATAGAGCAGCATGGCCTGCTGGTTCAGGCTGGCGACGCCATTGGCGATGGACGCGTCATAGGGGGGTGCAAGCTGTGCCGTACAGCCGGCCAGGGCGCCACCCAGGAACAGCAGGGCGAACAGAAGGCGCAGGCGGGCCAGGACAGGCGCCAGGGACAGGCGCCGGCTGTGGATGGGAACGATCACGGTGGCATCTCCCCCTGGGATGATATTCGGGGTGATCCTATCAGGTATGATGACCAATACACGATCAAAGATTAGGAACTGTTGCGCCAACACACGCAAAGGCCGCAACGCGGCAAACATGCCCGATGATGAAATTCATCTAAAATCACCGGCTAATGGCCCGGCGGCATTGAAGGCGACGGGGAAAACGGGTAACGATTCCGCCGCTGCGACATTGGCGGCGGCCAAGGCATGGCCGTACCCTTGTCGCACCCGAATATTCAAGGCTGGGCGCAGGAGAGAATTGGCATGACGCGGACCTTCATCTCGATGGCGAAGACGGGTGGGCAGGGCAAGACCCTGACGGCCCAGATGCTGGTGCTGCAGCACGAGCAGAAGGGCGTGCCTGTCAAGCTGGCGGCCGCGGACAGCGACAGCCTGAACCAGCGCTCCAAGTTCGGTCGCCTGTTCCGCAACGTGAAGGAACTGGGCATCGGCGAGGATCTGACCAAGGTCAAAAGCTCCACCGACCCGAACCTGGCCATCAAGTACTGGGACGAGTTTGGCCGCACCGTTCTGGAAGGCGGCTACATCATCGACGTGGGCGCCAATGTCGCGGCAGAGCTGTTCGCCTGGGCCGAGGCGCGTAACGCCGGCTCGCTGCTGCGCCGCCGCAACTCGCCCCCCATTGATCTGGTGGTGACCACCAAGGCCGAAAGCCAGGCCATTGAGGACGCACGTGGCCTGATCCAGTACAGCTTCGACAAGAATGAGTGGATGCCCATTGGCCGCCGCTATGTCGTGCTGAACGAGGTTTCGGGCGGCTTCGGCGCCTATGAGAATGACCCGAACTTCAAGCGCCTGAAGGCCTATCAGGGCATGGGCGTGCATATCGTCACCATGAAGCGCTGCGAAAGCGACATCTGGACCCTGCTGGAGCGCGAGCTTATCTCCGTCCGCGAAGCGCTGAAGATGACCGAGGTCGATCTGGAAAAGCGCTTCGGCATTGATGTCTGGACCGGCCATGGCGGCCTGACCGACCTGAAGAGCTGGGCCGAGGAGACGCTGTCGTCGTTTGAGAAGGTGGGCTTGGTCCCCGTGCGCGACGGTGGCCATCTGGATAGCGGTGTGGAGGCAGTCGGCGCCGGCTGTTCCTGAAAGGAACCGGACCCGGCGCCACAGGCTTCACCGCCGCCCCCGCCACCTTCTGCACCGGTGCCGCCAAGGCACCCGGTGCATCCGGCGGGACGGCATAAGAAGAAGCGCCGGTAATGAGGTATGGCCCTGCTCCCGCAAGGGGGGCGGGGCCGATTTATAGAAGGAGGATCGGGGTTTGGTCCGTTTCGAAAATGTCGGGTTGCGCTACGGCAATGGGCCGGAGGTGCTGCGCGACCTCAGTTTCGAACTCGCCCCCGGTTCCTTTCAGTTCCTGACCGGCCCCACCGGTGCCGGTAAATCCAGCCTTTTGAAGCTGCTCTATCTCTCCGAACGCCCCTCACGCGGCCTGATCACCCTGTTCGGGGAGCCTTTGTCCAAGGTGCCGCGCGACCGGCTGCATGAGCTGCGCCGCCGTATCGGTGTGGTCTTTCAGGATTTCCGCCTGCTGGACCATATGAGCGCCTATGACAATGTGGCCCTGCCGCTGCGCATCGCCGGCCATGGCGAAAAGCACATCAAGGAAGCCGTCACCGAGCTGATGGAGTGGGTCGGCCTGTCGGATAAGATGGGCGCCCTGCCGGCCACCCTTTCGGGCGGTCAGAAACAGCTGATCGCCATTGCCCGCGCGGTCATCACCAGCCCGTCGCTGATCGTAGCGGACGAGCCGACCGGCAACATTGACCGCGACATGTCGATGAAGATCATGCGGCTGTTCATCGAACTGAACAAGCAGGGCACGACCGTCATCGTCGCCACCCACGACTGGCCCCTGATCGACAAGATCAAGCGCCCCATGCTGGAATTGTTCGAAGGCAAACTGGCCGAAGCGTCCTGGTGGCTGAAGCCGGGCGAGGGGCTGGAGGAGCCGGTTTAGGGGCGCGTTGCCGCCTCAAAACTGATCTTCAAACGAGTCCCCGTGGCCCTGGCGAAGCGCGACAACGTGCGGGTTGAAGGAATGGTTCGTCCCGCCTCAAGGCGGGCAATCGTGCTTTGGGTGGTCTCCATTCGCTCCGCCAGCTGTTCCTGCGTTAAGCCTGCCTTCAGACGGGCCTCAATCAAGCTGCGGGCGAGCGAGAATTCTGTCTCCAGACCTTCATAGCTCTCGCGGTATTCCGGGTCCTTCATCCAATCCTGGTGCAAGTCCATCAACCGGGTCATTTGACCTCCTTCGCCCGTTCACGGGCCAATTCCAGTTCACGCAGGGGTGTCTTCTGTGTCTTTTTCACAAAGGCGCGGACAATGATCACGCGTGAGCCAGCCGCCGTCACATAGATGGCTCGTGAGATGCCGCTTGGCGCCTTCACGCGCAACTCCCATAGCCGGCCTTCCAAATGCTTCGCCATCTCCCTGGGGAGATTTGGCAGGCCTACCGTTTCAATCAACTCAACAATTCGGATCAATCGGGCACGCAGGTCCGCCGGCAAAGCCGCTATCTCCGCATCCACCGCCTTGTTGAGTGTCTCAACTGACCACATCGAATTATTATAGCAAATTTGCGATAGCTTTGCCACACCCCCAAAAAGCCAAACCCGCCACGGCGGGGCCGGGCGGGTTTGATGCTTTGATGCAGAAACCTAGAGGAAACAGCCTTACTTGAAGGCGATGCCCACGATCTCGTAGCTCTTGGAGCCACCGGGCGTGGTCACTTCCACGCTGTCGCCGACCGACTTGCCGATCAGGGCGCGGGCCAGCGGGCTGGTGATGGAGATCAGGCTCTGCTTGATGTCGCTCTCATCCTGGCCGACGATCTGATAGGTCACCTCTTCATCGGTGTCCTCATCCGCCAGCGTGATGGTGGCCCCGAACTTCACGGCATTGCCGGACAGCTTGGTTGGCTCGATCACTTCGGCGCGGCTGATCTTGTCTTCCAGCTCCATCACGCGGCCTTCAATGAAGGACTGCTTCTCGCGCGCGGCATGGTACTCGGCGTTTTCCGACAGGTCGCCATGCTCGCGGGCTTCCGCGATGGCTTTGATCACGGCGGGACGCTCAACGCTCTTCAGATGCTTCAACTCATCCTGCAGCCGGTTGTACCCCCGAGCCGTCATGGGAACTTTTTCCATCGTGCCCTATCCCAGTAAAGGTAGCCCAGAAACAAAACAAGCCCGACGGGGCGGCGTTCCGCCCCGACCGACCAGACCGTCCTTAGTAAGAACCGCTCAAGTAAGACTGGAGCGGGGCCACGTCCAGACCGCCGACCTTCAACGCCGAGATGGCTTCAACCGCCGCCTCGGCTCCAGCCACCGTGGTGTAATACGGGATGTTATTGGTCAGCGCGGCGCGGCGCAAGCTGAAGCTATCGGAAACCGCCTGCGACCCTTCGGTCGTGTTGAAGATCAGCTGCACATCGCCATTGATCATGGCGTCCACGATGTGCGGCTGGCCTTCGACCACCTTGTTGATGGCGGCGACCTTGACCCCATTATCGGCCAGATGTTTGGCTGTGCCGCGCGTCGCGACCACCTTGAAGCCCATTTCCAGCAGCTTGGCGGCCACCGGCACCATGGCGCCCTTATCCCCGTCGCGGACGGAGATGAAGACGGTGCCTTCCTTGGGCAGGGTGACGCCGGCACCCATCTGGCTCTTGGCGAAGGCCAGGCCGAAATTCTTGTCCAGGCCCATAACCTCGCCCGTCGACCGCATTTCCGGCCCCAGCAGGATGTCCACACCGGGGAAACGGTTGAACGGGAACACGGCTTCCTTGACCGCCGTGTGCGGCGGGAAGGGACCGGACAGCTTGAACTGGCTCAGCTTCTCGCCGGCCATGATCCGGGCCGCAATCTTGGCGATGGCGGTGCCGGTGGCCTTGGCCACGAAGGGTACCGTGCGGCTGGCGCGCGGGTTCACTTCCAGGATGTAGATGTCGTAACCGCCGATGCCCGGCCCGTCCGTGGTCTGCTTGACCGCGAACTGGATATTCATCAGGCCGACGACGTTCAGGCCCTTGGCCAGCTTCACCGCCTGCACCGTCAGCTCGTCGATGACGGGCTTGGACAGGGTGTAGGGGGGCAGGGCGCAGGCGCTGTCGCCGGAATGGATACCCGCTTCCTCAATATGCTCCATGATGCCGGCGACATAGACTTCACCGTCGGCATCGGCCACGGCGTCCACATCCACCTCGATGGCGTTCTGCAGATAGCTGTCGATCAGCACCGGGTTGTTGCCCGACACCTTCACGGCGGTGGCGATATAGCGATGCAGACCGGCCATATCATGGACGATCTCCATGGCGCGGCCACCCAGCACATAGGACGGGCGGATGACGACGGGGAAACCGATCTTCTCGGCCACCGCGACGGCTTCTTCCAGCGAACGGGCCAGGCCGTTGGCCGGCTGACGCAGTTCCAGCTTGTGCAGCAGCTGCTGGAACCGCTCGCGATCCTCGGCCAGGTCGATGGCGTCCGGCGTGGTGCCCAGGATGGGCAGACCCGCCTGTTCCAACGCCTTGGCCAGCTTCAGCGGCGTCTGGCCGCCGAACTGCACGATCAGGCCGACAACCTCGCCGTTCTGCTTTTCCTTCTCCACCAGCTCGATCACGTCTTCGGCGGTCAGCGGCTCGAAATACAGACGGTCGGCGGTGTCATAGTCGGTGGAAACCGTCTCCGGATTGCAGTTGACCATGATCGTCTCATAGCCGGCTTCCTGCAGCGCATAGACGGCATGGACACAGCAATAGTCGAACTCGATCCCCTGGCCGATGCGGTTGGGACCGCCGCCCAGGATGACCACCTTCTTCTTGTCCGTCGGCTCCGCCTCGCACTCCGCCGGCTCCAGGCCGTTGCCTTCATAGGTGGAGTACATATAGGGCGTGTCGCTGGCGAATTCGGCGGCACAGGTGTCGATGCGCTTGAACACCGGGCGCACATTGAGCGCGCGGCGATGGGCGGCGACGGCGGCCTCCGGCTGGTCCAGCAGGGTGGCCAGACGGGCGTCGCTGAAACCCATGGCCTTGATGCGGGCCATATACTGGGCGTCGATGCCCGACAGGCCGGCTGCCTTGATGGCGGCCTCTTCCTGCACGATGGCTTCGATCTGGCGCATGTACCAGGGGTCGTACTTGCACTCTTCGTAGATCTGCTCGACCGTCCAGCCATGGCGCATGGCCTGGGCCACGATCAGCAGGCGTTCCGGCGTCGGACGGCTCAGCATATGGCGCAGGCGGCCCTGGTCGACATTGCCATTGGCATCGCGCAGGTCGATCTCGTCAAAGCCGTTCAGGCCGGTTTCCAGACCGCGCAGCGCCTTCTGCATGCTTTCGGCAAAGGTACGGCCGATGGCCATGACCTCACCCACCGACTTCATGCTGGTGGTCAGGGTGTTGTCGGCGCCGGGGAACTTCTCGAACGCAAAGCGCGGGATCTTGGTGACGACATAATCAATCGTCGGCTCAAAGCTGGCGGGCGTGGAGCCGGTAATGTCGTTGTCCAGCTCGTCCAGCGTGTAACCGACGGCCAGCTTGGCCGCGATCTTGGCGATGGGGAAGCCGGTGGCCTTGGACGCCAGCGCCGAGGAGCGTGACACACGCGGGTTCATCTCGATCACGACCATGCGGCCCGTGTCGGGATGGATGCCGAACTGCACGTTCGACCCGCCCGTATCCACACCGATCTCGCGCAGCACCGTCAGGCTGGCATTGCGCATGATCTGGTATTCTTTGTCGGTCAGCGTCAAGGCGGGGGCGACCGTCATGCTGTCGCCCGTATGCACGCCCATCGCATCGATATTCTCGATGGAGCAGATGATGATGCAGTTGTCCTTGCTGTCGCGGACAACCTCCATCTCATATTCTTTCCAGCCCAGGACCGATTCCTCGATCAGGACCTCGTTCACCGGGCTGGCGCGCAGGCCGCCGCGCACAATGTCCTCAAACTCCGCCCGGTTGAAGGCGATGCCGCCGCCGGTGCCGGCCAGGGTGAAGGACGGGCGGATGATGGCGGGCAGGCCGACAACGGCCAGCGCGTCCAGCGCCTCGTCGAAATTCTTGACCACGCGCGACCGCGGGCTTTCCAGCCCGATCTTGTCCATGGCGTCGCGGAACTTCAGGCGGTCTTCGGCCTTCTCGATGACGTCGGCCTTGGCGCCGATCATCTCGATGCCCAGGCGCTCCAGCGTGCCGTTATGGAACAATGCCAGCGCGGTATTCAGCGCCGTCTGGCCGCCCATGGTGGGCAGCAACGCGTCGGGCCGCTCCTTCTCCAGGATCTTGGCGACGACGGCGGGGGTGATCGGCTCGATATAGGTGGCGTCGGCCAGACCCGGATCGGTCATGATGGTGGCCGGGTTGGAATTCACCAGGATGACCCGGTAACCTTCCTCCTTCAGCGCCTTACAGGCCTGAACACCGGAATAGTCGAATTCGCAGGCCTGTCCGATAATGATCGGACCCGCGCCGATGATGCAGATGGATTTGATGTCGGTGCGTTTCGGCATGATCAGTCGGACCGTCTTTTTCGGGCGGGAAGGGCGATTTGGTCGCGGCAAAACGCCCCCCGCTCCACAATGGGTGCGGGGGGCGCCCGGCTGAGGCGCCTATATAGAGGGGTCGGGTCCTGAATTGAAGTGCCGAGCTTGGGGCGCTGGGATGCGTCAGGTGGGATGCAGAAGCCACCGAGACGCGGGCGTCATTACGGCCCGATATAGAAGCGCTGAAGGTCCGCCTGCCGGGCGGTGAAGACGGTGCAGTTGGTGCTTTCCTGGCCCTTGAAGAAATAGACCAGCGCCTCGTCCCGCCGGCGCGTGGGATCGAACAGGTTCACGGCCATGCGGCCATAGGCAACGCCGAAGGGCCGTTCCTCCGGCCCGAAGGCGCGGTAATGCAGATTGACCAGCTGGTTGAACCGCCCCTGCCGGCACAGGCGCGACAGTTCCAGATCAGCCTTCATCAGCCCGCGCGAGGGAGCGTTGAAGGAATAGACGATGCGGTCACGCCGTTGCGGCGCGGGCCGGGGCCGGGCAATGGCCGGATCAATCCAGCTCTGCCAGGGCAGCTTGCCGAATCCGTTCACTCTGTCCGGCTGCGCCGGCGCGGGGCGGTCGGCCCGTGCGGGGGACGACAGCATGAAAGCGGCAAGACAGCCAGCCGCGGCCAGCAGGGGAAGGGCAGGGCGGATCATGTCTGGATCAGCGTGTGATGGCAAACCGGGCCAGGAACAGCGCCACGGCCTTCTTGCTCTCTTCCGGCAGGCTGGTGAAATTGATCTTCGTGCCGGCTTTCTTGTCCACCGACGCGACCGTGCCCGCACCCTTCAGTTTCAGGTTCTGCTTGGGGTCCTTCAGGTTCAGGTCGAACGTAACCGACTGCCCCACCTTCAGCTTGGCCCCCGACACGGTGACGCTGCTGACGCCAAGGTTCGCCACCGTCAGCTCCTTGCCGTCGATATTCAGATGCGCGGTGTATTTCTGCACCTTCACCTTTTCAACGACATCCACCTTCAGGAAGTCGAACATGCCCATTGTGCTGGCTCCCTGGGGCGTGGCTTCGAGAGGGTATGTTACAGGATTTTGGCGGGTTTGGCGTGGGGGAATTGGGATAGGCGGTTGGGAAGGGTGGTTGGGTGGGGATGGTGGTTGCCTTACGAAGGCCTTGGATGGATCAGGCCACAATCTCAAGATTGCAGACAATTCAGTGCCTGCAAACCCTAAGATGTGGTGAAATGGCTTGGGTTGCTGATGCCAAATCATGGTGGGGGATTTGATGTTACGATCAGTTAAAGCGGTGATCGCCGGCGTTATGGCGACAGCGTTTGTGGGGGTGCCGGTCAGGGCGCAGGATGGAGGGGAATGGTCGGCCGCGTTTGTGAAGGGTTTCGGCGCGGTTGCATCGGTTGCGGGCAATGAAACGGCTGGGGATCGGTTTCGCATACGGGTGATGGGGCAGGGGTGTGACACCGCGCAGGTGTTCTACACCGCCAGCAGTTACAACAACGTTGCGCGTATGAACCCGCTGAAAGGTAAAGAGATTGATGTATCGCTGAACGGCAACGCTGTGAAGGCGCAGGTAACGGACATTCACCCCCTGCTCTCGTTCCACGTGGCTTTCATCGATATTGAATCCGGCCCCGTGGCGCAGATCGCGGCCAAGTATGCGGCCCTGCCGGAGATCACCGCCAAGCTTTCGGACAAGGATGAGGCTGTCCAGCAAGCCTTTGATATATTGGGCAATTCCTGGACCAGCAAGGGGTTGGCCCAGGCTGTCGAAAAAGCGCAGAAACTCTGCCGCGACAATGCTCAGCCACAGCAGGCGGCGGCCATCACCTGTAAAGATGTCGTCGACCTGTCCTTCTGGGCGTCGGCGTTGAAGGGTGGGCGACAGGACGCATATCTCAGCAAGCTGAAACAATGTCTGCCCGGCGACCGCGCCTTGCAGGCAGAGGCTGATGAGCTGTTCCTGACGATCATGGGGGCGGTGCAGCGGGTCTCAGGCGCATTGTCGGTGACGCCGGCAAGTACGGCGGTATTCCTTAAGCAAGGACTTCTGGTGGCGGCGGAGGCTGGCTTTCCGTCGTCGCAACATAATTACGCGACCATGCACAACATGGACCCGAGGCAACCCGAAATCGCCTATTTCCCCGTCGATCAAGATGTTTTCATCCTATGGACGCGCAAGGCCGCTGCACAGAAGGAACCGCGTGCCATGTTCAATCTGGCCGCCCGTCTGTTGCCATCGCCGCAAAGCCCGATGGCACCCGATCCCCAGACCGCCTATATTCTGTTGAAACAGATTACGGTCGAAGTGCCCGACGCGGAACTGCGTCGTCAAGTCTTTGGCCCATTCCTGGACAAACAGCTTGAGGCCGCGATCACGGCCATGGGACCGGATAAGGTGCTGGTAGCCGAAGCGGCGCGAGCGGGTTTCGATTTCACCTCACTGGCGCCATAAGCCCGACTGCGCTGTTCATACGTTTCCATGCCCCACCCCCTGATTGCACCCCGCGTCCTGCTGCGGTACAAGGCCCGCAAACCTTTTGCAGATGCTTACCTGAAGGATGCCCCCCATGGCCGCGTATCAATATGTCTATGTGATGAAGGGTGTGACCAAGGTCTATCCCGGCGGCAAGAAGGTGTTCGAGAATATCTGGCTGTCCTTCTATCCGGGTGCCAAGATCGGCGTGCTGGGTGTGAACGGGTCGGGTAAGTCGACCCTGCTGAAGATCATGGCGGGCCTGGACAAGGATTATAATGGCGAGGCCTGGTCCGCCGAAGGCGTGAAGGTCGGGTACCTGCCGCAGGAACCGCAGCTGAACCCGGCCAAGAATGTCTGGGACAATGTCATGGAGGGCGTTGGCCCTACCAAGGCGCTGCTGGACCGGTTCAACGAAGTGTCGGAGGCCATGGCCGATCCCGACGCCGATTTCGATGCGCTGATGGCCGAGCAGGCCGATTTGCAGGAAAAGATCGACGCAGCCGACGCCTGGGACCTGGACCGTACCGTCGAAATCGCCATGGACGCCCTGCGCTGCCCGGCAGGAGATGCTTCGGTGGACAAGCTGTCGGGCGGTGAGAAGCGCCGCGTGGCCTTGTGCAAGCTGCTGCTGTCCAAGCCCGACATGCTGCTGCTGGACGAACCGACCAACCATCTGGACGCCGAAAGCGTGGCCTGGTTGCAGCGCTTCCTGGCCGATTATCCCGGCACCGTCGTCATGGTCACCCACGACCGTTACTTCCTGGATGCCGTCACCGGCTGGATCCTGGAACTGGATCGCGGCTCGGGCATCCCGTATGAGGGCAATTATTCCGCCTGGCTGGAACAGAAGCAGAAGCGTCTGGAGCAGGAAGGAAGGGAAGAGGGCGCCAAGCAGAAGAGCTTGGCCCAGGAGCTGGAATGGGTGCGCGCCAGCCCTAAGGCCCGTCAGGCCAAGTCCAAGGCCCGTATCCAGGCCTATGAAGAATTGCTGGCATCCGCCAATCAGAAGGAAGCCATCGGCGAAACCCGCATCGTCATCCCGACGCCGCCGCGCCTGGGCAATGTCGTTATCGAGGCCGAGAACCTGCGCAAGGGCTTTGGCGACCGGCTGCTGGTTGATGATCTGTCCTTCCGCCTGCCGCCCGGTGGCATTGTCGGTATCATCGGCCCCAACGGTGCCGGTAAGACCACCCTGTTCCGCATGATCACCGGCGCTGAGAAGCCCGATGGCGGTACTTTCCGCGTGGGTGAGACGGTGCAACTGGGTTACGTGGACCAGAGCCGCGACAGCCTGGATGACAAGAAGAACGTCTGGGAGGAAATCTCCGGCGGTCTGGACGTGATCGAGCTGGGCAAGAAGTCCATGCCGTCCCGCGCCTATGTCAGCGCCTTCAACTTCCGGGGTCCGGACCAGCAGAAGAAGCTGGGCCAGCTGTCGGGTGGTGAGCGCAATCGCGTGCATCTGGCCAAGATGCTGAAGTCCGGCGCCAACGTCCTGCTGCTTGACGAACCGACCAACGATCTGGACGTCGAAACCCTGCGCGCCCTGGAAGAGGCCTTGACCAGCTTCCCCGGCTGCGCCGTGGTCATCAGCCACGATCGCTGGTTCCTGGACCGTCTGGCCACCCATATCCTGGCGTTCGAGGGCGACAGCCAAGTGGTCTGGTTCGAGGGTAACTATGCCGATTACGAGGCCGACAAGCGCCGCCGCCTGGGTGCCGAGGCCGACCAGCCGCACCGCATCAAGTACAAGCCGCTGGAACGCTGATCACCGGCATACCTGTCGCACGCGCTTCGCTTCTGCGACCTACGACAATCACAAACCGTAGGTCGCATGAGCGAAGCCCATGCGACAAACACCGTCGCCACGGAATCACACCATGCGCCTTGTCCGCCTGATCGCCAATCTGGGTTATGGCAGCCAGCGCGACGTGAAAATGCTGCTGAAGGAGGGCCGCGTCACGCGGGCCGATGGCAGCACCCTGTCCGATGGGGACAAGGTCGAGCATGCCGATATCCGCATCGATGGGGACCCACTGGACCCGCCGCTTGGTTCGGTTCTGATGCTGCACAAGCCGGCGGGCTATACCTGCTCGACCAGCGATCCCGGCCGGGTAGTGTATGAGCTGCTGCCGGAGCGGTTTGAATATCGCAATCCGATCATCGCGCCGGTAGGGCGGCTGGACCGCGATACGACCGGCCTGCTGCTGTTGACCGATGATGGCCAGTTGCTCCACCGCATCATCTCGCCCAAGGCCAATGTGCCCAAGGTCTATGAGGCGCAACTGGCCCGCCCCCTGACGGGGGAGGAGGCGGGGGTGTTCGCGTCCGGCACGCTGATGCTGAAGTCGGAGAAGACGCCGCTGCTGCCGGCCACGCTAGAGGTGCTGGACGAGAAGCGGGCGCGCCTGACCATCCAGGAAGGACGCTATCACCAGATCCGCCGCATGTTCGCGGCGGTCGGCAATCATGTGGAGACGCTGCACCGCGTCTCCATCGGTGGGCTGACGCTGGGCGATCTGGCGGAGGGGGAGTGGCGGCTGCTTGACGCGGGTGAGGTCGCGTCCGTCTTCGCCGCCGCCGCTTCCTGAGGGCTCTTACTGCGCGCCCTTTTCGATGGCCTTACCGGCGCTCTTGATGTCCTTGCCCACGCCTTCAACGGTGTTGCAGGCGGAAAGCGACAGGGCGGCCAGGGCGAGGGTGGTGAGGATCAGGGCGCGTTTCATTGTCTTATCCATGGTTCTGGGACTATCTATCCCGGTTACCCCATTATCGCAAAGCTGAGTTCCAATGTCCAAGCCGCCAAAAGTTAAAGAGCCGAAAGTCAGAGTGGATCAGGCTTTGGTCGATCGCGGCTTGGCCGAAAGCCGGTCCAAGGCACAGGCGCTTATCCTGGCCGGTCTGGTCTATGCCGATACACGCCGTATCGACAAGGCCGGCGATACCGTGCCGGAAAGCCAGCTGCTGGTGGTGAAAGGCCAGGACCATCCCTGGGTCAGCCGGGGCGGGTTGAAGCTGGTGAAGGGGCTGGACAATTTCGGGATCGATCCCACGGGCTTCATCGGCATTGATGTCGGTGCCTCCACGGGTGGCTTCACCGATGTGCTGCTGACGCGTGGGGCGGCCAAGGTCTATGCCGTCGATGTCGGGCATGGACAACTGGCTTGGAAAATCCGGGAGGATGAACGGGTTGTGGTCCTGGAAAAGACCAATGCCCGCCACCTGAATGCGGAGATCATCCCGGATCCCGTCGATATCGTGGTCTGCGATGCCAGCTTCATCGGCCTGGAAACGGTTCTGCCCGCCGCCATGGCCCTGACCAAGCCCGGCGCTTACCTCGTCGCCCTGATCAAACCGCAGTTCGAGGTGGGCAAGGGCCGTGTGGGCAAGGGTGGCGTGGTGCGGGAACCGGAGCTTCACCAGGAAGTCTGTGACCGCATCACTGGCTGGCTGGCGGGGCAGGCGGGCTGGACCGTCCTGGGTGTCGTGGAAAGCCCGATCACGGGGCCGGAGGGGAATAAGGAATTTCTTATCGGGGGGCGGCGGGACGCCTGATCCGGTGACCACATCCAGGCATTGTCCATTTAATTGGATATGCATACATCGTGTTGCACGAGAAATCTCCTGTGGTAAATTCACTTCTGTTTGGGTTGGATCAGGCGGGGGATGATGATGGGGATGTGGATAAAGGCCTTCGGCCTGGCCCTCATGGGGCTGGTCTCGCTGGGTGTGGAGCCGGCGGGTGCACAGCAAGAGCCGCCGTCGGAGAACGCGACCTATGACAGTCTTCGCTTTCAGGAGGGAGAGCATCATCTGGGTGACGGTCTGGCGACGCTGAAGGCGGGGACGCGGTTCCGGTACCTGAACAATGAGGATACGCAGAAGCTGCTGACCAAGGTCTGGGGCAATCCGCCGGGGGCAGGTGCCGACAGCCTTGGTGCCCTGGTGCCGGCTGGGGAGGATTTGCGTGCCGACGACGCCTGGATCGCTATCATTGATTATGAACCGTCCGGCTATGTGAGTGACGAGGACGCGAATGCCATCGATTATCCGGTGCTGCTGAGGGATATGCAGAAATCGATGGAGGAGACCAGCAAGGATCGCGTGGCCCAGGGTTACAGCGCCATCAAGCTGCTGGGCTGGGCGCATGAGCCCTATTACGACAGTACCACCAAGAAGCTCTATTGGGCCAAGCGGCTGCAGTTCGGCGAGGGTGAGGGCGAGACGCTGAACTACAATATCCGCATCCTGGGCCGCAGCGGCTATATTGGCGTCAATATCGTCAGCGACATGGGTAGTCTTCAGAAGATCGACGGTAAGGTCGATAGTGTGCTGTCCGCCATCGACTTCAACAAGGGCCATCTCTATGCCGAATATGACGCCAATGTCGATGAAGCGGCGGCCTATGGCATCGCGGGTCTGGTGGCCGGTGGGGTGATGGCGAAGACCGGTATCCTGAAAGCCATCATCGCCTTCCTGCTGGCCTTCAAGAAGGCCATCATTATCGGGCTGCTGGCCTTGGTCGCCCCTGCCTGGAAATTGTTCAAGCGATTCACCGGGCGCAAGGGACCCGACGCTTCCTGACGGAAGGGAGGCCCCTGGCGGCCAGGGGCCTCTCCCTTTTTACTGGAACGCCGCCTCGGCAAAGCTGCGCAGCTTGCGGCTATGCAGCCGTTCCAGGCCCGTGTCGCGCATCATTTCCATGGCGCGCATACCGATGGCCAGATGCTGGTCCACGCGGGCGCGGTAGAAATGGTTGGCCATGCCGGGCAACTTGATCTCGCCATGCAGCGGCTTGTCCGACACACACAGCAAGGTGCCGTAGGGGACGCGGAAGCGGAAGCCGTTGGCGGCGACGGTGGCCGATTCCATGTCCAGGGCGATCGCGCGCGACTGGCTGAACCGCTGCACCGGCTCGCTATGGTCGCGCAGTTCCCAGTTGCGGTTGTCGATGGTGGCAACGGTGCCCGTACGCATGATCGACTTCAGTTCCCAGCCTTTCAGGCCGGTCACTTCCTCCACCGCATCCTCCAGCGCCACCTGCACCTCGGCCAGGGCAGGGACGGGAACCCAGGTCGGCAGGTCGGCATCCAGCACCTTGTCGTCACGCACATAGCCATGGGCCAGGGCGTAATCGCCCAGCTTCTGGGTATCGCGCAGGCCGGCGCAATGGCCCAGCATCAGCCAGACATGCGGGCGCAGCACCGCGATATGGTCGCTGATCGTCTTGGCATTGGACGGGCCGACGCCGATATTGACGATGGTGATGCCGTTCCCATCCTTGCGCTTGAGATGATATGCGGGCATCTGCGGCAGGCGGGCGACCTTCTGACCCTGCGGCTCCTTGCCCGGATACACGGCCTGGTTCCAGGTGATGTGGTCCCCCGGCTCGATGAAGGCTTCGTACTGGCGGCGATAGGCCTGGGTGGCCGGATCGTCGGACGGCTCCATGATCTCCAGCCCACGGCGCACGAACTCATCAATATAGAACTGGTAGTTCGTGAACAGGACGTAGTTCTGGAAATGGTCGGGCTTGGTCGCTGTGTAATGCTTCAACCGGTGCAGGCTGTAATCCACGCGCGGTGCGGTGAACAGGGCCAGTGGACGAGGGGCACCCGGCGGGGTGACGTGCGTGCCGTTGACGATGCTGTCATCCATATAGACCAGATCGGGCAGGTCGAAATAGTCGCGCAGCTGGTAAAGCCGCTCCGGCGTCAGGTCGCCTTCGACATGCATGCCCTCGGGATAGGCGAACTGGATCGGGATCGGCGTCTCGCTGATCCCCACTTCCAGCGGCACACCATGATTCTTCACCAGCAGCGAGAACTGATGGTGCAGGTAATGGTCGAACAGGTCGGGGCGCGTGACGGTGGTGCGAAAGGTGCCCATGCCATGGACGAAACCATAGGCCAGACGGCTGTCGATGCGGGGTTCGCTGTCGATACGGATCTGAATGAAGGGGTAGCAGGCGCGCACGCGTCCGCCCAGATCCTCGCCACGGGCAAAAGCAGAAAAACGGTCACGCAGAAAATCGACGGCCTCATCATAAAGCGCCCGGACACGGGCATATGCGCCATCAGCGTCGGTGAAGCTTTCCACCGGCAGATCAAGGGTCGAATTGTTGGATGAAATCACTGTGCAAGCTCCTATGAGTTTGCACTTCTTTATGCGCCAAGCCAGGGGGGCTTGGGAAGGGGCATTTTACAGGCGGACATGTTAAGGGCCCGGCGCGGCATTTTTGCCGCTGTGCCGGGCCCCGCATCAGCCAGAAAACTTAGTCGCCGAACGCTTCTTCCCAGCTGCCCTTGGTGGCGGCCTTGGAATATTCGGTGGCGCGGTTTTCGAAGAAGTTGGTGTGTTCCACGCCGTTCAGGATGGCATCCATCCAGGGTAGGGGGTTCTTCTCCGTCTTGTAGATGGGCTGCAGGCCCAGCTGCGCCAGACGGCGGTCGGCGATATAGCGGATGTATTTCTTCACGTCCTCGCCTTCCATGCCCTTCACGGCGCCCATCTCAAAAGCCAGATCGATGAAGGCGTCCTCGTGGTGCACGATGGTTTCGCAGGCGACATACAGCTCGCGCTGGAATTCCTCGTCCCAGACCTCGGGGTTTTCGGAAATGAAGGTCTTGAACAGCTGGATGATTGACTGGGTGTGCAGGCTTTCATCGCGCACCGACCAGGTGACGATCTGGCCCATGCCCTTCATCTTCCCGAAGCGGGGGAAGTTCATAAGGATGGCGAAGCTGGCGAATAGCTGCAGGCCTTCGGTGAAGGCGCCGAACACCGCCAGCGTCTTGGCGATGTCCTTTTTGCTGTCGACATTGAACTCATGCATATAATCGTATTTGTCCTTCATCGCCTTGTAATGAAGGAAGGCCGAATACTCGACCTCAGGCATGCCGATCGTATCCAGCAGGTGGCTGTAGGCCGCGATATGCACCGTCTCCATGGAAGAGAAGGCGGCCAGCATCATGCAGACCTCGGTCGGCTGGAACACCCGGCTGTAATGCCGCATGTAGCAATTATTCACCTCGACATCGGCCTGGGTGAAGAATCGGAAAATCTGCGTCAGCAGGTTCCGCTCGCCGTCCGACAGGTTGTTGCGCCAGTCTTTGACGTCATCGGCCAGCGGCACTTCCTCCGGCAGCCAATGGATTCGCTGCTGCGTCAGCCAGGCCTCGTAGGCCCAGGGGTAGCGGAAAGGCTTGTAAACCGGGTTCGGCGTCAGCAGGGACATGGCACCAGCACTATATGTAGGGGGTGGATGCCGTAAGCTAGCACAATGGGCGGCGGGGGGAAGGGGTCTTTGCCTGTGGATGACGGGGATAATGGGGGTGGCCAAACGGGTGGGGTGGGGTAGCGATGCCGGCTGGTGGAGTTGGCTGCTGCCGTAGGCTGTGTAATTGCTTGACGGTCTGGTCGATTTGGATAGCCTGTGAAGGCTTTACAGCATGCGGATCGGGCCCGTATTTGTGCCATTTGTTCAGGTTCAGGGGCCCCGCGCCGATGAAGTTTAAAATTGATGAATTCCTTTGCGATGTTTTGATTGAGATGGGGCATGATTCAATGCCCCTTGTCCCAGATGCGCTGCGATCAGGGTTTCAGGAGATTTATAGAATAGAGCCTTCTGCGCCGCGATGTTCTGCCGTTTGCGATGCCATTCGGATTGAAATGGAGTGCCAACCATCAGCAACTAAAGTCATGCTGTATGGTGGCCCTGCCCTTGCCGCACTGAACAAGGCTTGCGAGAGCTCACAGAACAAATTAGTCGCCGTTAAATTGAGCAACAGCAGGGTGGATTATGCTCAGGATGCTTATTTGCACGGCCATCTTGGGTTGGAGGGGGAAATCCAAGTCATCCGGCGCTGGTTCCATGACAATATTTTGCATCCTATTGTGATCGTGAGTGATATTGGGAGTGGTGATTGTTATTGGCCGATATCTAAATTGATTGATGCGCTGTTGGAAATTTGTCCCCAATATTATTTACAGATACTTGATGATGACTCGCGACGCAATGTATTGGCGGCGGTCCCTCCAGCTTGGTTTCATGCCTATGCGGCCGGCGGGATTATCTCTAAATCAGGTAATCATAGGCCCATAGCTCTTAGCGGTCAGGATTGATCATGTTGGCGGAGAATTTTGGTGTTGAGTGGCTGCGCATAAATCTGCCATTCCCATGTGAAGTACACTGGTGTCAACCGATGCGGCTTGAGCCGAATGAGAATTATAAAGTATTATTGATCAATTGTGAGCCGCTTGAATTTCTTATTGAGGTTGAGGATTTATCTAAAATCTATAGATTCTTTGATTTGATAATTGCGTATCATCCCCGTTACAGCATATTTCCGAATTGTGTGATTAGGCCCTTTGGATGTCTCTATACAACGAAGATTCCTTCCAGAAAGGAATTTTCTGCCAGTTTTCTGTTCAGTATGGGGGGCGACCGACCGAAGCGCACAGGGTACGCAGAACGTCTCCGTTTCTTACATGATTTGTCGCAAGGCGCGGCAATACCGCTGCGTATTTACAAGGGCCGCCAGTTCGCTTCGGAAGATCGGGTTCCTTATCCCCTTCTGCCTGACGACACCAAGAACGTATTATTCGAATCCATGTTTCACGTGGCTATCGAAAATGCATTTGATGAACATTATTTTACTGAAAAACTGATGGATTGTTTTGCAACGTATACCGTTCCTATTTATATGGGTTGTCCAAACATTGGCGATTATTTTGATATTGATGGCATGATTTTGATTTCGCCGGGCGGCGACATAGTCGACACTTTAAACCGGTTGTCGGTTTCCGACTATTGGGGCCGTTTGAAAAGCATGACTGAAAATTGGAGGCGGGCTCAGAAGTATTTCGCCTATCTACAGGCATGCCGAAGCCTCATTATCGAGGCGTCGCGTTGCCGTCAAAAATAGCCAGCCTCTGCTTTGCGATCTTGTATCGGTTGACCGCTACCGTCCCCGCTCCGCCGTCTGGGTATCGGCGTTCAGCAGCGGGTTCAACGCGGGGGCCAGTATCTTCAGCAATTGTGAGGGCAGAGCGGACGTGAAGCGGTATTCAGCCGCCTCCGGCCCATGTACATGCGCCGTGATCACACCGAAGAAGCGGTCGCCGATATAGAAGACGAAGGTGGCGGTGCGGTTGACCACACGACTTTCCAGAACCACGCCACCGGGGCCATAGCGTTCGAAACGATGGTCGCCCGTGCCCGTCTTGCCGCCGATGGGCATTTCGGTGCCGTCAGCAGCGGTGAAGGCGCCCTTCACACGGCGCGCGGTGCCATTATCCACGATGTCGCGCAGGTGGCGGCGCACCACGCGGGCGACCGACGGTTCCATCACCTGCTCCGCCCCGTCCAGCAGCTTGGCCGGCACGAAGCTGGTCTCATATGGCGTGCCGGTCGCGAAATGCAGGCGGCCCACGCGCAGGGTGGGCAGGCGCACACCATCATTCAGGATGATGCCCATCAGTTCGGCGAGCGCACCCGGCCGGTCGGCGGAACTGCCGATGGAGGTGGCGTAGCTGGCGATCAGGCTGCCGAATGGGTAGCCAAGGCGCGTCCATTCCTCATGAATGCGGTTGAACGCCTCTTCCTCCAGCACGATGCCGATGCGCGTGTCCTGCGCCTGTTTAGACCGGGACGTGAACAGCCATTTATAGCTTTCCTGGCGCGGCACGCTGCTGTCCTTCAGCATCTCCCCGCGCTGTGCCTGCCGGCTGTCCTGAAGATAGCCCACCAGCCACAGTTCCAGCGGATGTACCCCGACAATATAGCCCCGGTCGTTCAGCGACCAATTGTCGGGGTTATAGCGGTCGAACAGCGCCTTTACCTGTGCCTCCGGCGGGCCGCCGGCGGGCATATGCCGGTTCAGGAAGACGCCCAGGTCCTCTGCCGTGGCATTGGGCAGGGCGGAGCGGAAAATGACCGCCAGCCGGTCGGGCGTGGGACGGCTGCGCCTGGCCAACTTGTCCAGGGCCGCTTCCGGCTCCAGCCCCTTATAGTCGGACCAGAACTTGTTCAGGTACGCGCTGCCCTCCTGATCGGCGAACTGCGCCAGATAGGTGCGGCGGGCCGGGTGGCGGGGATCGTCCATCAGATCGTCGCGGCTGTCCGGCCCCTCGGCGATGTAATGGTTCACAATATCCCGCATCATGCGGATGAAGACGAGGTTGACGGAATGGCGGAACGCCTCCGACACGGTGATGACCTTGCCATCATCCTTGTCGTCGAAATTCCCAAAACTATGCAGGCCGCCGCCCGTGAAGAAGCGTTCGGCGGGGCTGGCCGAATATTCCCGCTCCATGGCGAGGTCCAGCAGGGGCGCGATGCCGATGCTGGGGTTGGCCGCCATGGTGCGCAAAACCCATTGCGTCAGCCGGTCGGGCGCCTCCATCGCCGCCGCCTCCAGCTCATAGCTTTCCCGCGTGATGTAGCGGGCATGCAGCCGGGAAATGATCTCCAGATATGTGACCAGCGTGCGCAGCTTGGCCGTGGAACCAAGGTCGAGCTTGGCCCCTTCGTTCAAGTCCAGCGGCTGGGGCAGGGTATCCACCTGCACGCGCACAAGGTTCGCCTCTGCGGTGCGTTCGAACAGGGTGACGGAATAGACGATGCGGGCCGGATCGGCATTGTTCAGCAGCCGGTCACCGACCAGGCCTAAGGCCGCCGCCTGCGCCGGGTCGGCCAGTTTCTTCAGCGTTTCTGTCACCCGCGCCTGTGTCGGCTGGTCCAGGGTGGTGTCGACGGCAAGGTCCAGCCGGTCCAGCGCATAGAGGCTGGGCACGCCCAGCATGCCCAGCAACCGGGCGCGGATGGCGTTGGTGGCCTTCTGCTCCACAAAGCTGGGCTCGGGAATGTCGGGCGGGGCTTCCTTGAACCGCAGGGGGAAGAAGCGGGCGGCATCGGCCAGCGGGGCGGCGATGACGCCCGCGCGTTCCAGCAAGGTCAGATGGGTATTGGCCAGATCGTTCAGCGCCTTGCGCCCATTGGCCCCCAAATAGGCCGATGGGCGGCGCTGCGCCAGCAGCAGGCTCAATACCTGCTTATAGACCACGGCCTGGACCTGCAAATCCTCCTCGGTCCGGGGATGGCCGCGCAGGATGCGGTTGGCGATGCTGAAGTCGGTGCCGTACCAGGCCCAGAGACCATCCCCCAGCCCATTGACCTCGCCCACGCCGGGGCGGGCCGACAGGGGTGTGGAGTTCAGGTAGTCCACCAGGATCTGATGGCGCACCCGCGTCGTATCCGGCCCACCCTTATAGGCGCGGACAGAGGCCGACATCATCTGCCGCAGCTTTTCCACCCCACTGCCCGTCCGCCCCTCCGGCGAATGGCGATACTTCTCGATCTGGGTGGCAAGCGTGGAGCCGCCGGCGCGCGGGCTGTCCGGGTCGATGAATTTCAGGGGGATGTTGATGACGGCCAGACCGAACCGGTCCCATTCCACCGCCGGATTGCGGTTGGGATATGTGGTGTCCAGCAGTTCCCGGTTCTCAATGAACAGCAGCGTATCGGCCACCAGCTTCGGCACCTCGTTAAACCCGGCATAGATCCGTTCGGGATAACGCGCGTCGAACAGGGGATTGCCCATCTGATCGCGGATGGACAGGCCGCCGGATGTCTTCTCCGCATAGGGCGCGAAGCCGCCGAAATTCATGTAATCGCGCAGCTTCGGGCTGGGCCGTGCCTGCAAATCCACGCGGTAATCGGCGGCGATCAGCCGTTCCACAAAGCCGGGAATGGCGGCATAGCCCAGGCGGGTATCATAGGGGCCCTGGCCCGGAAAGCGGATATCGGGGTTGGGGCCGGGTTCCACGCGCCAGGTCAGGTCGCGCCCATACCGGGCCAGCACTTCTGACTGAAGGGCGGAGGTACGGCTTTCCTGCCACAGCGCGGCACCGGCACCGGTTGCCAGCGCCAGGGTCATGCCCCAGGTCATCCAGCGATAGAACCGTGCCGATGGCATGCGTGAAAAAGCTCCCCGAACCCCTTGTTATTGAAGCATGCATAGCATGGGCGCGAACGGGTCCGCCACCGGTGGCTTGCGCCCTCTGTCTTATGGATGTGCCCGGTCACATCAGGCGTTGCGGAAGACCAGCTTCTTCGACAAGACAAAGTTGAAAACCAGCCCCGAAACGCTGCCCGCCGCCACCCCGGCATAGGGCAGCAGGGCCGTCAGCACCTCCGGCCACAGGCCGATGCTGGCAATCACCCAGGGTCCGAGTTTCAGCACCAGCACATAGACACCGTAATTCACCACGGCCCCCACGGCATTGGCGGCCAGGAACCGCGCCCATTGCCGGATGGCCCCACGCCGGCTAACACCTGTGAAGGTGAATTGCCGGTTCATGTACCAGGTAAACGTGGCCGCCATCAGGTAGGAGAAGACGCGCCCGCCATAAGGGTCCAGCCCCAACAGATGCAGGGCCACGGCCAGCGATGCCATATCGACAAACAGGCCGCCGACGCCGATCAGGGCGAAGGTGGCGAACTGGCGGGAAGTCTGCTGCGTCATGATGGCCGGTGGCTGCGGTGGGGTGGCCCTTTGCTACACGGTTTCGCGCGCGCGGTCACGCCACTCGACACCGGCGGGCGGATGGGTTACCCGTTCGGCCATGTCCATCGCCAAAGCCCTCCACCACCCGTTCGCCGCCGGCATGCTACCCTTGCCGGTGTCGGGCTTCATCCTGAACGTGCAGGCCGATGCCGAGCTGCCGCCCGGTCTGCGCGCCCTGACCTGTGTCACGGGGTTCAAGCCTGCGCATGAGGCGCTGACCCAGGCCGGGTTCCGTGTCGTGCAGACCCTGGCCGAGGGCGATTATCAGGCGGGCCTGTGCCTGATGACCAAGCATAAGGCCGAAAGCCTGGCCAGCATCGCCCAGGCCTGGGACGCACTGCCCGTCGGTGGCCTGCTGGTCTGTTCGGGCGATAATGATACCGGCGTCACCAGCCTGATGAAGGCGGTGAAGGAGGCGTTTGGGGAGGTGGAAAGCCTGTCCAAATACCATGCCCGTGTCTTCTGGTGGCGCAAGGGTGCCGGCGAGGCACCGGCGGTTCTGGCCGATTGGCGGGCGGGTGCCGCCGTGCGCCCCGTGGCCGCCACGGGCTTCACCGCGGGTCCCGGCATGCATGGTTGGAACAAAATCGATATCGGGTCGCGTCTGCTGGCCGCCCAGTTTCCGGGGGGCATCCGGGGCCGTGTGGCCGATCTGGGGGCCGGCTGGGGCTATCTGTCGGCGGAATTGCTGCGCGCCGCACCGGGGCGCATCACGGGGCTGGATCTGTATGAGGCGGATGCCGCCTCCCTGGCCGCTGCCGCCGTCAATGTGGCGCCCCTGGCCGGGAGCACGGTCCTGAAATACCATTGGGCCGATGTTACGGCGGGCCTGCCGCGCGGCCGGTTTGATTGGGTCATCACCAACCCGCCCTTTCACACCGGCAAAGCCACCGACGTGACTCTAGGCAGCGAGTTCATCACCCGCGCTGCAGAAGCGCTGGGCAGTGTCGGCACCCTGCTGCTGGTCGCCAACAAGCACCTGCCCTATGAGGCGGTGGTGGACAAGCACTTCAAGTCGCGCCGGACCGTGGCCGAGGCTGATGGGTTCAAGGTGATCGAGGGGAAGCGGTAGCGGCGGCGCGGCTACTCGTCTTCATGTCGCGACTGTGCGGTGTGCCAGATGCGCAGAACGTTTACGGCGTTTTCGTGCGGCACGACCCGATAGATAATGACGTAGGGTTGGACGGTGACCAACTCCCGTGTGTTGGGAATCGTGCCAATCCGGCCCCTGTAGGGGAAGACCGGTAGATGTTCAGTTGCCTGTCGCAAGCGCCTGGACATCCTTGCAGCAGCATGAGGATTATCCATCGCGATGTGACTGATCAAGCGGCTCAAGTCTGCCAGCGCGGCGGGCCGCCACACCACTCTCATCGCTATTGGCACGTTAACTCAGCAAACGAGGGACCGGCATCGGCGCATTAAAGTTGCCGGCTTCCATTTGCTTGAGCCAAGCGACCACCTCTTCATGCGGAACACACAGTGGGTCCGCCAGCGCCTCTTCCACCGCTGCCTTGAGCGCTGCCAGTTCGGCAGCGTCCCTTGGCTGCCAGTCAAACTCGGAATCGGGTTTCTGTACAGGGCGCATGGCCGTGCTCCATGGTGCGTCCCTATAATCTTGCATTAATCGGGTTGTGTTTCAACCTGCGTCCACGCCCTACGCCGCCCGTGCATTCCCGCCCCGTCCGCACCGCCGTTTACGCCTTGGGCTGCGGGGCTTATATAAGGCGTCATGACGATACCGTTTTTGAAGATGCACGGGCTTGGCAACGACTTTGTGGTCATCGACGCCCGCACCCGGCCTGTCCCCCTGACGGCGGCACACGCGCGCGCCATTGGTGACCGCCGTCGTGGGGTGGGGTTTGATCAACTGATCCTGATCGAACCGCCGCAGGATCAGGCCGCCGACATTTTCATGCGTATCTTGAACCCCGATGGCAGCGAGGCGGGGGCCTGCGGCAATGCCACGCGCTGCGTCGCCTCGCTGGTTGGCACCAGCCTGGGCCGGGATGAACTGGTGATCCAGACCATTTCCGGACTGCTGCGCTGCTGGCTGCATACTGACGGCACCGTTACCGTCGATATGGGGCCGGCACGGCTGGATTGGCAGCAGATCCCGGTAGCGGAAGCGTGCGACACCCTGCACCTGCCGGCCTCTGCCGGGCCGCTGTCCGATGGGGTGGGGGTGAATATGGGCAATCCGCATGCGGTGCATTTCGTGCCGGATGCAGGGGCAGTGGACCTGACGCAATGGGGTCCGCAACTGGAACGCCATCCCTTATTCCCAGACCGCGCCAATATTGAGGTGGTGAGCGTCACCGGGCCCGCATCGGTGCGCATGCGGGTATGGGAACGCGGCGCGGGTATTACCGATGCCTGCGGTTCGGGGGCCTGCGCCGTCGGCGTGGCCGCCATCCGCCGGGGTCTGGTGCAGGGCCGCCGCGTCGCCGTCACCTTGGATGGCGGTATCCTGAATATCGAATGGCGGGACGATGGCCATGTCCTGATGACGGGGCCTGTCGCCACCTCCTTTGCCGGAACCTTGGGGTCTGAGCTGCTGGGAGAGGCGCTGTGAGCGTCGATACCAGTCTGGCCGAGGCCGAGCATGTGCATGAAAGCGGCGAGGGCGGCCCGCCGGAGGTGACCGGCGGGGTAGGGGAGCCGACGCTGGTTACGTTCGGTTGCCGGCTCAATGCATATGAGTCCGAAGTGATGCGCACGCGTGCGCGACAAGCCGGGCTGGATGATGTTGTCATCGTCAATACCTGCGCCGTGACGGCGGAGGCTGAACGGCAGGCGCGGCAGACCATCCGCCGCCTGCGCCGCGAACGGCCAGGATCAAAAATCATTGTCACCGGCTGCGCCGCCCAGGTCAGTCCGGAAAAGTTCGCGGCGATGGGCGAGGTTGACCATGTGCTGGGCAATGACGCCAAGCTGACCGCTGCCCCCTGGGCCGAGTTCGGCACGGGTCAGGCCGAGCGCGTCGTCGTCAACGATATCATGAGCGTGAAGGAAACCGCCGGCCACCTGATCCAGGGGATGGAGGGGCGGGCGCGGGCCTTTGTGCAGGTGCAGAATGGCTGCGACCATCGTTGCACCTTCTGCATCATCCCCTATGGACGCGGCAATTCCCGGTCGGTCCCGATGGGGGAGATCGTCAACCAGGTCCGCGCCCTGGTTGAAAGCGGCTATAACGAGGTCGTGCTGACCGGCGTCGACGTCACCTCCTATGGCGCCGACCTGCCGGGCAAGCCTTCGCTGGGGCAGATGGTGCGCCGCCTGCTGGCGCTGGTGCCCGACCTGCCGCGTCTGCGCCTGTCGTCGCTCGATGCTGTTGAGATGGATGACGATCTCTGGCGTCTGGTGGCCGAGGAACCGCGCCTGATGCCGCATCTGCACCTGTCGCTTCAGGCCGGCGACGACATGATCTTGAAGCGCATGAAGCGCCGCCACCTGCGTGGCGATGCCATCGCCTTCGCCGAAAAGGCGCGGGCTTTGCGCCCCGAGATGGTTTTCGGCGCCGACATCATCGCCGGCTTTCCGACCGAAACCGAGGAGATGTTCCAGAACAGCCTGGATATCGTGGAACAATGCGGCCTGACCTGGCTGCATGTTTTCCCCTATAGCCCGCGCCCCGGCACCCCCGCCGCCAAGATGCCGCAGGTTGCCGGCCCCATCCGCAAGGAACGCGCGGCCCGTCTGCGTGCCGCCGGCGACGCACAGGTTGCCCGTTATCTGGCTTCGCAGGTGGGTCGTTCCGCCAACGTATTGATCGAACGCAAGGGGCTGGGCCGCAATGAGGGCTTTGCCGAAGTGGCGGTTCCCGATCATTATGAACCCGGAACGATTATCCGCTGCACCATTACCGGCGTGGCCGGAACCCAACTGACCGCGCGAGTCCTCGACTGATGCTGAACTGGTTCAAGAAGAAGCCGACCCCGGAAGCCCCGGCCCCGCAACCGGCCCCCGCGCCGGCCCCCGTGGTGGAGCAGGTCGCTGTTGTGGAGTCGGTGGAAGCCGTGGAGGCGCCGGTCATTGTCGAGGCTGAACCGGTGGCCGCGCCGGCCCCGGCGGTCGCGGTGATCCCGGAACTGGAAGACCAGCCGGAAAAGAAAAGCTGGTTCTCCCGTCTGAAGGACGGCCTGTCCAAATCCACCAGCCGCCTGACCGAGGGCATTACCGGCATCTTCACCAAGAAGAAGCTGGATGATGAGGCGCTGGAGGAACTGGAAGAGCTGCTGATCCGTGCCGATCTGGGTCCCGTCACGGCGGCCCGCCTGACCGCCGGTCTGGCCAAGACCCGGTTTGGCAAGGAGGTTTCGGCGGAAGAGGTGAAGGATTACCTCGCCACCGAATTGCAGAAGATCGTCGAACCGGTGGCCCAGCCCCTGGTCATTGACGCGGGCAAGAAGCCGCATATCATCCTGCTGGTCGGTGTCAACGGCACTGGCAAGACCACCACCATCGGCAAGCTGGCCCGCCAGTTCCGGGACGAAGGCAAAACCGTTTGGCTGGCTGCCGGTGACACGTTTCGCGCCGCCGCTGTGGCGCAGTTGAAGGTCTGGGGCGAACGCACCGGCTGTCCCGTCGTGTCCCGCGATACGGGCGCGGATGCGGCGGGCCTAGCCTATGACGCGGTCGAACAGGCAACCAAGGCGGGCGCCGACGTTCTGCTGATCGACACGGCGGGCCGGTTGCAGAACAAGGCCGGTTTGATGGAAGAACTGCGCAAGATCGTGCGCGTCATCAAGAAGCTGAACCCCGAGGCGCCGCATACCACCCTGCTAACCCTGGACGCCACCACGGGCCAGAACGCGCATAGCCAAATCGAAGTGTTTAAGGACATGGTGTCCATTAATGGCCTTGTCCTGACCAAGCTGGACGGGTCGGCGCGCGGAGGCGTGCTGGTGGCGCTGGCGGAGAAGTTCAAGCTGCCGGTCCATGCCATCGGCGTGGGCGAGGGCGTGTACGATCTGCGCCCGTTTGAGGCGCGTGGCTTTACCCGCGCCCTGGTCGGGCTGGAGTAATGGCGGCACCGCCTGTCCGGTCCGGCACCTTGCCCCGCCGGCAGGCGTCGGAACAATATTTCACCTGTTCCCAATCGCGCGCCCATTTGCGCCGCCAGGTGAAGGGCCGGCCACATTGAATGCAGGTCTTGGTTGGCAGGTTGGTCTTGTGATGCATGATGGTCCTGTCAGGCACTGTCGCCCCTGACATGGCGCATCTCTACCCGACCGCCAGTCCCCCGCGCCGTCCATGGCGCAGATTTTCCGCCAGCGCGCCGATGCCGATGGCGGCGATCAGGGTCAAGGCGCAAAGGCCCGCAACCGGAACCAGGGGTAGGGCGGCCATGATAAGGGCGGCCAGGGCGTAGCGGCGCAGCAGCGGTGCCGCCGCCGCCCGTTCCATCCCCATGCGCCGCCGCCCAATCTTTACCGCCAGGGCAAAGCCGGTGATGACAATGCCCACGGGCAGGGCCAGCAGCCACAGGCCCAGCATCAGCACGCCCAGCGGAATGCCGATCACGCTGACCATCAGCAGGCCCAGCAGCAGGGGCGACAGCAGCAGGATGGCCGCGCCCAGCAGCAGGTGGCGCAGGGGATGGCGCGGCATGGCATCCGCCGCCCGCAGCACCGGACCCGGCAGCAGCCAGAGCAACCCGACACCCAGCAGGAACAGGGCCAGCGCCTTGCCTAGACTGCCCAGCATGGTCGGGCCTTCGTCCGGGGCGGATTGATAATGGTGGCGGACGGTGCCACCAACCTCCACCCCCGCCGGCACCTCCACCGCCATGGGGCCGTTATGGCGTAGGTCGCCCTCAATCGCCGCACCGGGGCGCAGTTCCAGCATGCCGGATGTCACCTCCAGATCGCCCGCCACCCGGCCCGTCACGATGACCCTGTCGCCGGTCAGATGCGCATCGCCATCCACCTGGCCCGACAGGGTTACCTCGGCACCATTGGCGATCAGGTCACCCGCAATGTGGGCTGTGGGGCCGATGGTCAGTTCCGCCGCGTTCAGCAGGGCGTCACCCGCCACATCGGACGTTACCGACAGGTCGAACGCCATGGCGGCCAGATCGCCCTCCACCGGGCCCTTGACCGCAAGATCGAAGCCGGCCAGCAGGGCGTCGCCGGACACAGGTGCCGTGACACGAAGGTCGAGACCCGCCGCGACGACATCGCCGGCCACCGGTGCGTCGACGGATATGGAACGCCCGGCCGCCACCAGATCGTCGGTAACCGGGGCAATCAGCCGTATCTCTGCACCCGTTTGCAGCTCAGCACCCGCCCATGCCGGACTACACAGGGTCAGCAACAGGGCGGCTTGGATCAGGATACGGGCAAACATCGGGACTTCCTGCCTTCTGGGGCATCGTGCGGACTGTTGATGATCGGCGGATTATCGTTACCGGCCAAGGTCCACCGGCCCCGGCCCGTCGGGGTTCCACCTTGATACAGGTCAGTTACAAGGCCGGGTGCCGCCCTGTAATGCAACGCCATATGGGGTTGATCGGGGGCCGGTTCCACCGCACCCTTGGCTTTGGTGCAATGCGGGATGAGGATGCGTGATGGCTCTGTTCGATCTTTCCGGCAAGCGTGGACTGGTGGTGGGCATCGCCAATGGCGCCTCCATCGCCTATGGCTGCGCCAAGGCCTTCAGGGCGCAGGGAGCCGATCTGGCCATCACTTACCTGAACGAAAAGGCAGCGCCGCATGTGCGGCCATTGTCCGACGAACTGGGTGCCGCGCTGTTCCTGCCCTGCGATGTGCGGGAGCCGGGGCAGTTGGAGGCGGTGTTCGAGAGGATCGAGGCGGAATGGGGCAAGCTGGATTTCCTGCTGCACTCCATCGCCTTCGCCCCGCGTGAGGATCTGCATGCACGGGTGGTCGATAGCAGCCGCGACGGATTCCTGATGGCCATGGATGTGTCCGTCCATTCCTTCATCCGCATGGCCAAGCTGGCCGAACCGCTGATGAAGGATGGCGGCTGTCTGATGAATGTCAGCTTCTATGGCTCTGAAAAGGTGGTGGAGCATTACAATCTGATGGGGCCGGTGAAGGCGGCGCTGGAGGCGGTGACGCGCTATCTGGCGGCGGAACTGGGTCCACAGGGTATCCGCGTCCACAGCCTGTCGCCCGGCCCGTTGAAGACACGGGCCGCCAGCGGCATTGACCGGTTCGATGAATTGCTGTCCCGCGCCGCCGAGCGGGCGCCGATGCGCAATCAGGTGACGATCGAGGATGTGGGCGCCTATGCCGCCTTTCTGGCGTCGGATGCGGCGCGTGCCGTGACCGGTGGGATCGAATATATCGATGGCGGCTATTCCATCGTCGGGTAGGGGTGCCCAAACCGCGCTGGATATGCTATCAAACCGCCAGTTTCAGCCCATATATCAAAACGATACAGCAAGGCGTTCCCCATGGCCGGTCATAGCCAATTCAAGAACATCATGCACCGCAAGGGCGCGCAGGACGCCAAGCGGTCGAAGATCTTCAACAAGCTGGCGCGCGAAATCACCGTCGCCGCGAAGTCGGGCCTGCCCGACCCGGCCATGAACCCGCGCCTGCGTGCCGCCATCCAAGCGGGCCGCGCCCAGAACCTGCCCAAGGACCGTATCGACCGGGCCATCAAGATGGGCATTCCGGGCAGCGCCGATGACACCAACTATGACGAGGTTCGGTACGAGGGCTATGGCCCCGGCGGCATCGCCCTGATCGTTGAGGCGCTGACCGACAACCGCAACCGCACCGCATCGGAAGTGCGCTCCGCCTTCACCAAGCATGGCGGGTCGCTGGGCGAAACCAATTCGGTGTCGTTCATGTTCAACCGCATCGGGCAGGTGACCTATCCGGCCAGCGTCGCGTCGGCGGATGATATGCTGGAAGCCGCCATCGAGGCGGGGGCGGAGGATGTGCAGTCCGACGAGCATGGCCATTCCATCATCACCGGCACCGACACGCTGGGTGAGGTGCGCGACGCGCTGGAGGCCAAGTTTGGTGCGCCGGAAAGTGCCAAGCTGACCTGGACGCCGCTGAACCTGCTGCCGGTGACGGCGGAGGACACGGCACAGACGCTGCTGAAGCTGCTGGACGTGCTGGAAGATAATGACGATGTCCAGACGGTGCTGGGCAATTTCGACATTCCGGCAGAGCTTCTGGAAAAGCTGGGCTGATTTAAGCGGGACCGGGGGGCCATCATGCCAGGACCGACGCCTGTGCGTATCCTGGGGCTGGACCCCGGTCTTCGCCATCTTGGCTGGGGCGTCATCGACGTGGCCGGCAACCGGTTGAGCCATGTGGCCGACGGCACCATCCATACTGACAGCGGTGATGATCTGGCAAAGCGGCTGCTGGAGCTGCATGAGGGCATCGCCGCCGTCATCGAACAATGGCAGCCGGACGAGGCGGCGGTAGAAGAGACGCTGTCCAACGTCAATCCGTCCTCCACCCTGAAACTGGGCATGGCGCGCGGCATCGCCCTGTTCAGTGCCGCCAAGGCCGGGCTGCCGGTGGAACAGTATCTGCCCATGGCCGTGAAGAAGTCCGTGGTCGGCACCGGCCATGCCGACAAGGTGCAGGTTCAGCACATGGTAAAGATGCTGCTGCCGGGCTTTCAGCGCTCCACGGCGGATGCGGCCGACGCCCTGGCCGTCGCCATCTGTCACGCCCATCACGCCCAGACGCGCCGCAAGGTGGACAACGCCATCCTGGGGATCAGACGGTAAGACGTTGCCGTTTTGTTCATATGGTGTAGAATTCTTCCCCAGCAGGAAGAAAGGGCCAGCCCATGGCGCTCAATATCAAGTCCCCGGAGGCGGAAAAGGATGTCCGCCGTCTGGCAGAACTGACGGGCGAAAGCCTGACGGAGGCCATGCACACGGCTGTTCGTGAGCGGCTGGAGCGGCTGTCGTCGGAAGAAGCGGCCTTGAAGGCCGCGCGCTGGGCCAAGGCGGAAGAAATCATCCGCCGCATCCAGGCCTTGCCGGTTCTGGACCCGCGCAGCCCGGATCAGATCATCGGGTATAATGAACACGGGACGTTCGACTGAAATGCGGATCGTCCTGGATACATCCGCCGTCGCCGCGTTCCTGTTTCGTGAAACCGATGCTGCACTCTATCTGGATGCCATGCGGCGTTCGGCGGGCATGGTGATCTCTGCCATGACCCTGTTTGAATTGCGCACGGTCCTGATGGGCCGCAACCCGGCTGCGGTGCGCGAACTGGACGAACTGATGGCTGTCCTTGGCATTGGTGTCGTACCGTTCGACGAGCAGCAGGCGGAGGAGGCGTTCGCCGGCTATAACCGTTTCGGCAAGGGGCGGGGCAGCAAGGCCAGCCTCAATCTGGGCGACTGTGCCGCCTATGCCTTGGCCCTTACCTTGAACGCCCCCCTGTTGTTCAAGGGCCAGGATTTCATCCATACCGATATCATCGCGGCGCTGCCCCTGCTGGTGCCCGAGGCGGGAGTGAACCAATGATCGCGAAATTGTCGGGGCTGCTGGACAGCACGGGCCTGGATTGGGCCATCATCGATGTGAACGGGGTCGGCTATCTGATCTCCGCCTCAACCCGCACCCTGCGGCGGCTGGGTAGCAATGGCAATGCTGTCTCCGTCCATACCGAGATGTGGGTGTCGGAGGACAAGATAGCGCTGTACGGCTTCGCCGACATCAATGAGCGGGACTGGTTCCGGTTATTGACGACCGTGCAGGGGGTGGGGGCGCGGGTGGCGCTGAACATCCTGTCGGTGCTGGCGCCCGACCGCCTGACCTCTGCCATTGCCGCGCAGGACAAGACGACGCTGTGTGAGGCGGATGGGGTGGGGCCGAAACTGGCTGCCCGAATTTTGAACGAATTGAAGGATAAGGTGGCAACGCTTGCCACCAGCCCGGTGGCGGCCACGCAGGTTCAAGGTACGGCGGCACAACCCGCCGTCAGTACGGCAGTTGGGGACGCGGTGTCGGCGCTGGTCAATCTCGGATATAAGCGGATCGAGGCGTTCACCGCCGTGAACAAGGCCGCCCAGAGCCTGGGTGCGGAGGCTGATGTCTCCGCCCTGATCCGGGCTGGCCTGAAGGAACTGAGCCAGTGAGCCGCAAGCCCAAGCCGGAGGCGGCCCCCCAAAAACCAGAACGCATGGTGGAACAGGACCGGATCGGCGGTGACGCCAGTACTGAGAATTCCATCCGCCCCTTGTCGCTGGGCGAGTTCATCGGCCAACGCCAAGTGCGCGAGAACCTGTCGCTGTTCATCCAGGCGGCCAAGGGCCGGGGCGAGGCGCTGGACCACGTGCTGTTGTTCGGGCCGCCGGGCCTGGGCAAGACCACGCTGGCCCAGATTGTGGCCAAGGAACTGAATGTCGGGTTCCGCGCCACCTCCGGCCCCGTCATCGCGCGGGCGGGCGATCTGGCGGCCCTGCTGACCAACCTTCAGCCGCATGACGTGCTGTTCATCGACGAAATCCACCGCCTGTCGCCGGCGGTGGAGGAAATCCTTTATCCCGCGATGGAGGATTTTCAGCTGGACCTGATCATCGGTGAAGGCCCGGCGGCGCGTTCCGTACGCATCGACCTGCCGCCCTTCACCCTGGTGGGGGCCACCACGCGGTCGGGCCTGATCACACGGCCGCTGCGCGAACGGTTCGGCATTCCGCTGCGCATGCAGTTCTATGAGCCGGAAGAGTTACAGCTGATCGTCAGCCGGGGTGCCCGCATCCTGGGCGTTGAGATGACGGATGAGGGTGCGCTGGAAGTGGCGCGCCGGTCGCGCGGTACGCCGCGTGTTGCGGGCCGTCTGTTGCGCCGGGTACGCGACATCTGTGGTGTGCAGGGGCTGGCGCTGGTCGATGCCAAGGCCGCCGACCGGGCGCTGACGCGGCTGGAGGTGGATCGGCTGGGCTTTGACGCCATGGACCGCCGCTATCTCACCTGCATCGCCGACCATTATGGCGGTGGGCCCGTGGGGGTGGAGACACTGGGCGCAGCGCTGGGTGAACAGCGTGACGTGCTGGAAGAAACCATCGAACCCTATCTGATCCAACAAGGGTTGTTGCAGCGCACACCGCGCGGGCGCATGTTGACCGACACGGGCTACCGCTATCTGGGGCTGCCGGTGCCGGCCACGCCGGTGCGGCAGCTGGATTTGCTGGGCGGCATGCCCACGGTGGGGAAGGGCAGTGCGCCGGTCGGCGACCTGTTTGACGGGGATGATGATGCCTGACGCGAGGATGCCGCCGGTCGGCTGGTGGGAGGGGACAAACCATGTCTTCCCGACCCGCGTCTATTATGAGGATACGGACGCCGGCGGCATCGTCTATCACGCCAATTACCTGCGCTTTGCGGAACGGGCGCGCAATGAGATGCTGCGCCTTTCAGGCTTTCCCCATGCCGCCATGGTGGCGCAAACAGGTGTGGCGCTGACGGTTCGACGGTGCGACATCGATTTTCGGCAACCCGCCCGTCTTGATGACGCGCTTGAAGTCGTCTCGCGAATTGTCGATATCGGCGCCGCGACATTGGATATCGAACAGGATGTACGCCGCGCTTCGGGCTTGGCCTGGGGCGGGGAAGAGGCTTCGACGGGACCGGCACCGCTGGTTCGCCTGGGCCTGCGTCTGGCGTGCATCAATGGGCAGGGGCGGCCCGTCCGCCTGCCGGCCGCCTTGCGGTCGGTGATGGTCAATATTTTGTCAAAAGGTCAGGACTGAACCCGATGTTTCCCACCCTTCTGCAAGCCGCCGCGCTCGGCGGTGAGGTCGCACCGGCCCATGAACTGACGGCGCTTGGCCTGTTTCTGCAGGCCGATTTCGTCGTGAAGCTGGTGATGCTGGGTCTGCTGGCGGCGTCGGTCTGGACCTGGGCCATCATCTTCAATAAGGCGACCAAGCTGCGCCGCATGAAGGCCGCCGCCGCCGATTTCGAGGAACAGTTCTGGTCCGGCGGCTCGCTGGATCAGCTCTATGACCAGGTGGCCCAAGCCCCGGCTGATCCGTTCTCCGCTGTGTTCGCCGCCGGCATGCGCGAATGGCGTCATGCCAATGAACGCGGCCTGTCTGCGTCGGGCGCCATGCGCGCCAACCTGATGCAGCGTATGGAACGCGTCATGTCGGTGACGGTGGGGCGTGAGATGGCGGACACCGAACGCTACATGACGGTGCTGGCCTCGGTCGGTTCCGCCGGTCCGTTCGTCGGCCTGTTCGGTACGGTGTGGGGCATCATGGGCGCCTTCACCAACATCGCGGCCCAGCAGAACACCTCGCTGGCCGTGGTGGCGCCGGGCATCGCGGAGGCGTTGTTCGCCACCGCCATCGGTCTGGTCGCCGCCATCCCCGCCGTGCTGGCCTATAACTACTTTTCCTCGGAGATCGGGCGTTTCGGCGACCGGCTCGACTCATTTGTGACAGAATTCTCCGCGATCCTGCAGCGTCATCTGGAAGAGCGGGGCTGAAATGGGGGCGAGCCTTCCTGGCAAGCAGTCCGGGCGCGGGCGGCGGCGTGGCCGCCGCGCCGCCATGTCGGACATCAATGTGACGCCCTTCGTGGACGTCATGCTGGTGCTGCTGATCGTGTTCATGGTGGCGGCGCCGCTGCTGACCGCCGGTATTCCCGTCAATCTGCCCAAGGGGGCGGCCCAGGCGCTGAAATCGGAAGAGGACCCTTTGTGGGTGACCGTCACGGCGGATGGCCGCATCTCGTTCAAGGACAAGAAGGTCTTTGATAATGAGATTTTCGCGCTGGCCGAACTGGCCCCGCGTCTGGCCATCGTCGCGGAGCAGACGCCCGACCGCAAGGTGCTGGTACGTGGCGACCGCGAGGCCACCTATGCCAGCATCGTGGATGTGTTGAGCGAGGCGCGCCGCGCCGGCCTGTCGGAGGCCAAGCTGGTCATCGAATCCGACGGTCGCGGCGCACGGTAAGGGTGGAAATCAACGCATCATGCGGACCACCCTGATCCTTTCCGGCATCCTGCATCTGGCGCTGATCATTCTGGCGCTGATTGGCCTGCCGCACCTGATCAAGAAGCGGGAGGTCATCCAGCTTCAAGAGGTGCCGGTCGAAGTGGTGGAGGTCGGCCCCATGACCATCGCCAAACTGGCGGAGCCGAACCCCAAGCCGTTGCCCCCGCCACCCAAACCGACCCCGCCCAAGCCGGAGCCGCCCCCACCGCCGCAGCAGGCCAAGGAAACCCCGCCGCCGCCGCCGGAAGTGAAGGTGCCGGAACCGCCCAAACAGGTGGCCGAGAAGCCACCCGAGCCTGAGCCGAAGCCGGAACCCAAACCGGAGCCCAAGCCCGAGCCGCCGAAGAAGGAAGAGCCGAAGCCGGAACCTCCCAAGAAGGAGGAACCCAAGCCGAAGCCGCCCGAACCGAAGAAGGAAGAGCCCAAGCCCAAGAAAGAGGAGCCGAAGCCCAAGCCGCCGGAGAAGACGCTGGACAGTGTTCTGAAGAACGTTGCCAAGCTGAAGACCGACAGCCCGCCTTCCAAGGAGCCGCCCAAGGAAACCTCGTCAGAGCCGCCGCAGCCGCTGGCCGCCAAGACGGGTGAGCGCTTGAGCATCAGCGAGGAGGACGCGCTGCGCCGTCAGATCCGCAACTGCTGGAACGTGCCGGTGGGGGCAAAGGGCGTGGAAACCATGCAGGCGGAAATCCGGGTCTTGTTCGACAGCAACCTGCGCGTCACAAATGTGCAGTATGTCTCGGGCACGGGTAATCCCAATACCGACCCGCATTTCCGGGCTTTTGTGGAATCCGCCTTACGGGCGCCGCTTTTGCCTGGATGTAATACGTTGAACATCCCGCGCGACAAGTACGGGGACAAAGGGTCCATCCTGATGAAGTTCAGCCCGAAGGATATGTTCTGATGCAAGCCAACGCTCTATTCTCCACGGGCGGCTGGCGGGTCGTCGGCCGCTTTCTCGCCCTGGTGGCGATGGTGCTGGCCGCCGGCTTCGCCGCTCCCGCCCGCGCCGAACTTGAGATCGACATCACGTCAGGCAATCCGACGCCGATTCCCATCGCCGTTACCAATTTCGCCGGTGACAACCCGAATGCCACCCAGATCGGGCAGAACATTGCCGGCGTCATTTCGGCCAATCTGGAGCGGTCCGGTCTGTTCCGTCCGCTGGAGCCGGCCAAGTTCGTGCAGACGCCGGACAGCCTGAAGGTCGGTGTCCGTTTTGCCGACTGGCGCCTGATCCAGGCCCAGGGTCTGGTGACGGGTACCGTCAGCCAGTCGCCCGATGGCCGCACCCGGATCGAGTTCCGGCTGTTCGACGTCACGGCAGGTCAGCAGGTCACCGGTCTGGCCTATACCGTCCAGGCCGATGGCTGGCGGCGAGTCGCCCACATCATTTCGGATGCGATCTATAAGCGCGTCACGGGTGAGGAGGGCTACTTCGATACCCGCATCGTCTATATTGCCGAGTCAGGCCCTGCGTTGCAGCGCGTCAAGCGTCTGGCGATCATGGATCAGGATGGTGAGAACCACCGTTTCCTGACCGATGGCCGCACTCTGGTTCTGACCCCGCGCTTCTCGCCCAGTACCCAGGAAATCACATATCTGAGCTACTTCAACAACAGGCCTCGGGTGTACCTGTTCAATATTGATACAGGCCGCCAGGAGGTGCTGGGTGATTTTCCGGGCATGACTTTCGCGCCGCGTTTCTCCCCCGATGGTAATAAGGTGATCATGTCGCTGGCCACGTCCGGCAACTCCGACATCTATACCTTGGACCTGCGCACCCGTCGCCAGACGCAGTTGACGAACCATCCCGGCATCGACACCTCGCCGTCTTTTGCGCCCGATGGCAGTAAAGTCGTGTTCGAAAGCGACCGTGGCGGTACGCAGCAGCTGTATACGATGAATGCCGATGGCAGTGATGTGAAGCGCATTACTTTTGGCCAAGGCCGTTACGGTACCCCTGTCTGGTCCCCCCGTGGCGATCTTATCGCCTTCACCCGACTGGCGGGGGACAAGTTCTATATCGGCGTCATTCGGCCGGATGGTACGGGTGAGCGACTTCTGACAGAGGCCTACCATGTCGAAGGGCCTACCTGGGCCCCAAATGGCCGAGTGCTAATGTTCTTCAAGGAAAGGCCTTCTGGACAGGGAGGCAAACAGCGCCAAGCCAAGCTATACTCAATCGACTTGACAGGGTTTAATGAACGGCAGGTCTTAACGCCTACCGATGCTTCGGACCCTGCATGGTCGCCCTTGATTCCGTGAGTGCGTCACCCTATTTTCGCAACGCAAGAACAGCGCTCAAATCCGTCGGGCCTGAAGATCGCTTCAATGCGACGTCCGGCTGTGGTTTACGCGGTTCCGTGGGGCAAACACGCACTTCATCTCTAATCTCGATTTCCACCTAGGGGGTCTCTCAAATGCGCTTCAAGATGCTCAGCCTCGTCGCGGTTGCCGTTCTGGCCACTGCCTGCTCCTCCAAGCCGGAACAGACGGCTCAGGCCACCACCGGCGGCACCGTCGCCGCTCCGGCCGCTCCGGCCAAGCCCTCGGGCCCGGTTCCCGGTTCCGCCGAAGACTTCATCGTCAATGTCGGCGACCGCGTGTTCTTCGGTTTCGACAAGTTCGACCTGACCCCGGAAGCGACCGCTACCCTGGATCGTCAGGCCAACTGGCTGAAGACCTACAAGTCCGTGACCATCACGCTGGAAGGTCATGCTGACGAGCGCGGCACCCGCGAATACAACCTTGCTCTGGGTGAGCGTCGCGCCAATTCGGTCAAGAACTACCTGACCGCCATGGGCGTCGAAGCTGCTCGCGTTCAGACCATCTCCTACGGCAAGGAGCGTCCGCAGGTCGTTGGTTCCAACGAAGCCGCCTGGACGCAGAACCGCCGTGGCGTGACCGTGATCAACTGATCCGGCACGACCGCCAAGGTCGAGGCGACAGCCTGAAGAAACGCCGTCCGGGAAACCGGGCGGCGTTTTCTTTTTGCGCGCCTTATTACTGCCTTACCGCCTGTGGACACTTCCGCCGTGCGGGCCTTCGCGGTAGGGTCGCGCCCATCGCAATCCTCGCCAACCGTTGGTCCCGATGATCCGACACCTGCGTTCCCAGAACCCGTATCCCCGCCGCCGCCTGACGCTGGCCGCCATCGCCGTTGCGGCGGTGTTGGGCACCTTGCCGGCTTCGGGCCAGTCCGACACGCGGGATATGGCGAACCGGCTGCAACGGCTGGAGAACGAGCTGGCGACGCTGAGCCGCGAGGTCTACCGCGGTGGCCCCCGCCCGCCCGCCAGCGGTGGGGCGGCCCCGGCCATGACCGGCAATGTCGCCGCCGATTTTGAGGTGCGCTTGCAGCGCCTGGAATCGGAGATGCAGACCCTGACGGGCCGGTATGAGGAAGCGGGCTTCCAGGTGGCACAGCTGCGTGAGCAATTGGCCAAGATGCAGCAGGATATTGAGTTCCGCCTTAGCCGTCTGGAACAGGGGCAGGGCGGTGGCCTGAGCGCCGGTGCCGCACCATTGGCGGGCGAGGCGGTTCATGCCGCAGAGCCGGCAGCGCCGGCCGCCCATTCCACGGGCAAGCCTGCTGCTGCCAACAGCAACGCCGCGCCGGCGGCGGGTGGGTTCAATCTGCCCAACGGGTCGGCGCAGGAACAGTACGACTTCGCCTTCAACCTGCTGCGTCAGGCCGAATACGACAAGGCGGAGCTGGCTTTCACCCGCTTCATCGAGGCCAACAGCGCCAGCCCGCTGGCCAGCAATGCCCAATATTGGCTGGGCGAATCCTTCTATGTGCGCGGCAAGTACAAGGAGGCGGCTGTCGCCTTCGCCGAGGGCTATCAGAAATATCCCAAGAGCACCAAGGCGCCGGACAGCCTGCTGAAGCTGTCCTTGTCCCTGTCGGCCATGAAGGCCAATGAGGATGCCTGTGCCGCCCTGACGGAACTGAACCGGACCTATAAGGCGACGGCACCGCAGACCATCCTGCGCCGGGCCGAGGCGGAGAAGAACCGTCTGAAGTGCAAGTGAGCGGCCCTATCGGGCCGGTCGCCTTTGACCGGCTGATGCAGGCCCTGGGGCCGTTCGAGTCGGCCCCCAATATTGCGGCAGGTGTTTCTGGTGGTGCCGACAGCATGGCACTGGCCCTGCTTCTGGCGACCTGGGTCGCTGCACGCGGGGGCACACTTCTCACCCTCACCGTCGACCATGGGCTGCGTCCCGACAGCGGGTCTGAGGCCGGGCAGGTTGCGGCCTGGATGGCGCAGCGTGGCATCGCCCACCGCATCCTGTCCTGGGACGGACCGAAGCCGGTGACGGGCGTTCAGGCCGGTGCCCGGCATGCCCGCCTGCGCCTTCTGGCCGATGCCGCGGCAGATGCGGGCATCCTGCATCTGGCCTTGGCCCATCATGCCGATGATCAGGCGGAAACCCATCGGCTGCGCGCCGACCGGTCCAGCGGCCCGCAGGGTTTGGCCGGCATGCCTGCCATCCGGGAGATGGAGCGGGTCCGCCTGATCCGCCCGCTTCTGCCTGTGGCCAAGGACCGGTTGGTCGCAACATGCGTGGCGGCGGGCCAGGCCTGGGTCGAAGATCCGTCCAACCGCAACCCTGCCTTTGCGCGCGCCCGTCTGCGCCTGTCGGAGTCGGTGGGGGAGGGGGACAAGCAGGCGGTCACCGCCGCTGCTGCCGTCCGGGCCAGGGAAGACGCCGAAACGGCCCGCCTGTTGGCGCTCCATGCCCGGTTTCAGCCGGAAGGCTGGGCGATCCTGGATCATGCGCTGTTCCAGCAGGAGAGGCGGATCGCCCAAGGTCTGGCCGCAACCCTGCTGCGCGCCGTTGGCGGGGCACCTTACCCGCCGGCACCCGCCGCCGTGGCCGATCTGGTGGACGGGCTGCGTGCAGAGCCGGGCAAGGGCCGCACGCTGGCCGGCTGTCAGTTCACGCCCATCACCGGCGGCTGGCGTCTGATCCGGGAGGCAAGGAACCTTCAAGGTCCCGTGACGTTGCAGGGTGGCGGCCCCCCCGTGATCTGGGATGGCCGATTCCGCCTTTGGGCCGAAGGGTTTGGGCAGTACACCGTCCAGGCGCTGGATGAGGCGTCCTGGCGCAGGGCTGTGGCACAAAGTCCCCGTTTGGCCCGGTCCGATCTGCCGGCGGCGGTCCGCTGGACCCTGCCGGTTGTCACGGAAGGGGATCGGCCATTGGCCATACCGCCAATGGCGTGGACGGCCCCCGACATCCCCGATCCGGGGGTGCATATGGTGCCATTAGTATCGGTTCCGGCAGTTCCCGCGCGGTTCGCTGTTGTCACCGCCATAGATGACATTATCTAATGGAAGGAGTTCCCCCAGGCCCGCCTGGGGGTGCGGTCGATGAAAGGTCAGGGCTGTGAATAATTTCGGTAAGAATCTGGCGCTGTGGCTGGTGATCGGGGTGTTGTTGATCGCCCTGTTCAACCTGTTCCAGACTTCCTCCACCCGCTCGTCGCAGTCCGGCATGGCCTATAGCGACCTGCTGGCCGAGGTGTCGCGCGGATCGGTGACGTCCGTCACGATCAAGGGTGACCAGATCACCGCCACCACCAATGACAATCGCAGCTTCTCCGTGACGGCCCCGCCCGGTTCCAACGTGGCCGACCGTCTGGTTGACAAGAATGTGCGCGTGTCGGTCGTGGCGGAGGATACAGGCCCCTCGCTCCTGTCCATCCTGCTGTCCTGGTTCCCGATGCTGCTGCTGATCGGCGTCTGGGTGTTCTTCATGCGTCAGATGCAGGGCGGTGGCGGCAAGGCCATGGGCTTTGGCAAGTCCCGCGCCCGCCTGCTGACCGAGAAGGTGGGCCGCGTCACCTTTGACGATGTCGCCGGCATTGATGAGGCCAAGCAGGAGCTGGAGGAGGTCGTCGACTTCCTGAAAGACCCGCAGAAATTCCAGCGCCTGGGCGGCAAGATCCCCAAGGGCGTGCTGCTGGTAGGGCCGCCGGGTACGGGTAAGACCCTGACGGCACGTGCTGTCGCGGGTGAGGCCAATGTGCCCTTCTTCACCATCTCCGGTTCCGACTTCGTGGAAATGTTCGTGGGCGTCGGTGCCTCCCGTGTCCGCGACATGTTCGAACAGGGCAAGAAGAACGCGCCCTGCATCATCTTCATCGACGAAATCGACGCCGTCGGCCGCCATCGTGGCGCCGGCCTAGGCGGCGGCAATGATGAGCGTGAGCAGACGCTGAACCAGCTGCTGGTCGAGATGGACGGGTTCGAGGCGAATGAGGGCGTGATCCTGATCGCTGCCACCAACCGCCCCGACGTTCTGGACCCGGCCCTGCTGCGTCCCGGCCGCTTCGACCGTCAGGTGGTTGTGCCCAACCCCGACGTGCTGGGCCGTGAGAAGATCGTGAAGGTCCATATGCGCAAGGTGCCGCTGGCGCCGGATGTGGACCCGAAGGTGATCGCCCGTGGCACCCCCGGCTTCTCTGGTGCTGACCTTGCCAATCTGGTGAACGAGGCGGCCCTGCTGGCGGCCCGCGCCGGCAAGCGCGTCGTCGGCATGGCCGATTTCGAATCCGCCAAGGACAAGGTCATGATGGGTGCGGAACGCCGCTCCATGGTGATGTCGGAGAAGGAAAAGAAGCTGACCGCCTATCACGAGGCGGGCCATGCCCTGGTGTCGCTGTGGGTGCCGGAATATGACCCGCTGCACAAGGTCACGATCATTCCCCGCGGCCGCGCCCTGGGTGTGACCATGAACCTGCCGGAACGCGACCGCACCAACTACACCAAGCGCGAGATGGAATCCCGTCTGGCGGTACTGTTCGGTGGCCGCGTGGCCGAAGAGATCATCTTCGGGCCGGAGAACGTGACCACCGGCGCGTCGAGCGACATCCAGCAGGCCACCCGCTGGGCTCGCGCCATGGTGGCCGAGTATGGCATGTCCGACAAGCTGGGCCGCGTGCGTTACAACGCCAATGAGCAGGAGGTCTTCCTGGGTCATTCCGTGGCACAGCAGCAGAACGTGTCGGAAGCCACCGCACAGCTGATCGACGAGGAAATCCGTCGCCTGATCGAGCAGGGCGAGAGCATGGCCCGCAAGCTGCTGACGGAGCGTCTGGACGATCTGCACAAGGTGTCAGAAGCGCTGCTGGAGTTTGAGACGCTGTCGGGCGAAGAGGTGAAGGCCATCCTGCGCGGTGAGCAGGTGGTGCGTACCGACCCGCCCGCCCCGCGCCCCCAGGCGCCGGAGCCGCCCAAGACCTCCAGCGGTCGCCGCGCCTCGGTTCCCACGTCGGCCAAGGACGGGATCGAGCCGGAGCCGCAGCCCGGCGTTTAAACGGGCGGTGATAGGTTGAGTGAGCAGACCCCCGGCGTGATGAGCGTCGGGGGTTTGTTGTTTTCGCAAGCGGCTGGTTTCATCGGCTCGGAGGTTGCTCCCTCACCCTCCCAAGCCTGGCGGCTTGGGCCCCTCCCTCTCCCACTTTCGTGGGCGTGGGGCGGAACTTTTCCCCTCGCCCACGAAAGTGGGAGAGGGAGGGGTCCGTCGGCGTTAGCCGATGGGAGGGTGAGGGAACGCCGATCGAACCGAAAAGCGCCCCATACTCAAGAGCACGTCTCATGCACCGCCCCCTCGCCATCCTCTCCGGCCCCGCCGCCCGCACCGCCGTTGCTACCGGACAGGCCCGTCCGCTGGCCGGCGGTCCGTTGGCCTTTGCGCTCGCCGAGACACCAGCCGGCATCGTTCCCGCCACCACGCTGCCCCCCGACCATCCGCTGACCGCTGCCCGCGCCCCCTGGGCCGGTTTCGACCTTTCGCGGCCTGTTATCATGGGCATCGTCAATGTCACGCCCGACAGCTTCTCCGACGGTGGTGACCATGCCCAGGCTGATGCGGCCATCGCCCATGGTCGCCGGCTGCTGGCCGAGGGGGCCGATATCCTGGATATCGGTGGCGAGTCGACCCGACCGGGCGCAGAGCCGGTGCCGGTGGAGACGGAGATTGCGCGGGTGGTGCCCGTCATCCGGGCGTTGGCTGCGGAAGGGGCCGTGATCTCCATCGATACCCGCCACGCAGCCGTGATGAAGGCGGCGGCGGCTGCGGGCGCGCGGATCATCAATGATGTCACGGCCCTGACCGGCGACCCGGACAGCCTTTCCGTTGTCGCCGCAACGGGCCTTCCCGTCGTCCTGATGCACATCAAGGGGGAGCCGCAGACCATGCAGGTGGCCCCCCGCTACGACGATGTCACCGCCGAGGTGTTCCATTGGCTGTTCGCCCGCATCGACGCGGCGGTGGCGGCGGGGATCGCGCGCGACCGGATCGCCATCGATCCCGGCATCGGATTCGGCAAGGACCTGGGCCATAATGTCGACCTGCTGGCCCGCACCGCCGCCCTGCATGGGCTGGGCTGTCCGATCCTGATCGGGGTCAGCCGCAAACGCTTCATCGCTTCCCTGTCAAAGGGGGAGGCACCGAAGGACCGGGTGGCTGGCTCCATTGCCACGGCGCTGCATACGCTGGGGCAGGGGGCGCATATCCTGCGCGTGCATGACGTGGCCGCAACGGTGCAGGCGGTCGCCGTGTGGCAGGCCCTGCAATCGGCGTGATATAGGTTTCGTAACATTCTGCTCCACCGGCCCTGCTGCCGGCATTCCTGGGAACTGACACATGTCGCGTAAATTGTTCGGCACGGACGGCATCCGCGGTACCGCCAATACCGAGCCGATGACGGCGGAGACGGCGCTGAAGGCCGCCATGGCCGCCGCCTTGCATTTCCGGCGCGGGGATCATCGCCATACCGTGGTGATCGCCAAGGATACGCGCCTGTCGGGCTATATGCTGGAACCGGCGCTGACGGCGGGCTTCATCTCCATGGGCATGGATGTCATCCTGGTTGGTCCGTTGCCCACGCCGGCGGTGGCCATGCTGACCCGGTCCATGCGCGCCGATCTGGGCGTCATGCTGTCGGCCAGCCACAACCCGTTCCAGGATAATGGCATCAAGCTGTTCGGTCCCGATGGTTATAAGCTGTCGGACGAGTTCGAGGCGGAGATCGAGGCGCGCATGGCGCTGCCCTTCGCGCCCGATTTGGCCGGCCCGCGCGACCTGGGCCGGGCGCAGCGCATGGAAGACGCCTTTGGCCGCTATATCGAGGTGGTCAAGAGCAGCTTCCCGCGGGCCTTGCGCCTGGATGGCATGAAGATCGTCATCGATTGCGCCCATGGCGCCGCCTACAAGGTGGCGCCGCGCGTGCTGTATGAACTGGGGGCAGAGGTCGTGACCCTGTTCAACCAGCCCAACGGCTTCAACATCAATGACAAGTGCGGGGCGACCAGCCCGGCTTCCATGCGCGCCGCCGTGGTGGAGCATAAGGCCGATCTGGGCATTGCGCTGGATGGCGACGCCGACCGCCTGATCCTGGCCGACGAGACGGGCACGCAGATCGATGGCGACCAGATCATGGCCCTGATCGGCCAAAGCTGGGCCGAGACCGGGCGGCTGCGTGGTGGTGGCGTGGTTGCCACCGTCATGTCCAATATGGGCATGGAACTGCATCTGAAGAAGCTGGGCCTGACCCTGGCCCGGACAGCCGTGGGCGACCGCTATGTCGTGGAGCATATGCGTGAGCATGGCTTCAATGTCGGCGGTGAACAGTCGGGCCATGTCGTCCTGTCGGACTTCGCCACCACGGGCGATGGCTTGCTGGCGGCGTTGCAGGTGCTGGCCTGCATCCGGCAATCGGGGCGCCCCGCGTCTGACGTGCTGCGCGTGTTCCAGCCGCTGCCGCAGCTGCTGAAGAATGTCCGCTACGATGCCAGCACCGGCATCCGCCCCCTGGACGCCGACAGCGTGCAATCCGCCATCAAGGCGGGCGAGGAAAAGCTGGCCGGCGTTGGCCGTGTCCTGATCCGCAAATCGGGCACCGAGCCCCTGATCCGCGTCATGGCGGAGGGGGAGGATGATGCCCTGGTGACCCGCGTCGTCGATGATATCTGTGACGCGGTGCGACAGGTGACCCAGGCCGTGGCGGCGGAGTGAAGGCGGCGGCTACCGCCGCAGGACGCCGACTGGCGGCCCGGCACCCCGTGGTGCCGCAAGCCAAGCCGCCGGATGGCGGCGCCCGGCGCTTGAGGGAACTTGAAGGGATAGTAAAGCCATGAAGGGACGCGTTCTGATCATTGCCGGGTCGGATTCGGGTGGTGGGGCCGGTATCCAGGCCGATATCAAGACGGTGACGGCGCTCAATGGCTATGCCATGACGGCGATCACGGCCCTGACGGCGCAGGACACCAATGGTGTCCACGGCGTCCTGCCCGTGCCCATTGATTTCCTGGTACAGCAGATGCGTCTGGTCCTGGCCGATATCGGGGCCGATGCCGTGAAGATCGGCATGCTGGCGACGGCAGATATCATCAATGCCGTGGCCGACACGCTGGCCCATGCGGCACCCGGCGTCGCCCTTGTCGCGGACCCGGTGATGGTGGCCAAGGGCGGACACCGGTTGCTGGATGAAAGCGCCACGGGCGCCCTGATCCGTCGCCTGCTGCCGCTGGCCACCATCGTCACGCCCAATGTGCCGGAGGCTGAGGCCATGACCGGCATCGATATCCGCACCGTCGATGACATGCGTCGTGCGGGGCATGCGTTGCTGAACTATGGCGCCAAGGCCGTGTTGATGAAGGGCGGGCATATGGATGGGCCGGTCCTGACCGACCTTCTGGTCACCCGCGATGGCGAGCAGGCCTTCACCGGCGAACGGGTGGAAACGCGGCATACGCACGGTACCGGCTGCACCCTGTCATCCGCCATCGCGACGGGCCTGGCGCAGGGTCTGTCGGTGGTGGACGCGGTGGCCCGCGCCCGCCGCTATGTCGATATTGCCATCCGTACCGCGCCGGGCTTCGGCCATGGCCACGGCCCCCTGAACCATGCCCATACCGTTGGGGATTTCGCATGACCGGCTTTGATCCTAAGCTCTTGAGCGCCTATCAGCAGACCAGCTACGTCGCGCTGGACGGCAAGCGCACCGCCACCGCCCGCATCATGGCGGACGGCAAGGAAGTCGATAGCCTGCTGGAAAATCGCGGGGCGGCGGAAATCGTGTTCGTCACCGCCTGGAACCCGAAAAGCAAACCGGCCACCCAGGCCGCCAATGACGCCGCCCATGCCCGCCTGATCGACATCCTGGAGGATGAGGATCTGGATTATCTGCCGGCGGAACTGCGCCCCGCGACCAAGGATTGGCCGGTGGAGAAGGGTGTGGCGATCTTCGATCTGGCCCCGTTCGACGCCTTGCAACTGGCGGAAATGTTGGGCCAATATGCCATCGTCTGGCAGGGGCAGGGCCAGCCGGCACAATTGTTGTTCACCCGGCTGGCGCTGGGGTAAGGGTGCATACGGGGCCGGTATTGCTGACTTTTCGGCCCTGTTCTGCTATTGTCTTTCGATCAACGCCACACCTGTGTCTTGCCACGGCAGAAGCAGCCGGCTGTCGCCCTTCAAAAGGCGGCACCGGTGAAACGCAGGTGTGTTTTCTGTTTCATCCTGTTGCACGGGGGCGTGTCCGGCGGTTCGGAGCGCCCCTGTCTTCATCTCTGAATTCAGGGCGCCCTTCACCGCCGGCTCGCTCAGAACTCCGCCTTCAGGCCGGCATAGAGCGAACGACCCTCGCCGGGATAATAGACATTGAGGTTGGCACCCGTCGCCCGCGCATTGGCGATGGTGCTGATGGATGAGATATAGCGGGTCTTGAAGATGTTCCGCGCCTCGGCATAGGCGCGAAGACCCTTGGCCAGCTGCACGCTGCCATTGACGGACCAGATGTCGTAGCCGGGGGCCTTCAGGCTGTTGGCATAGTCGATCCAGGCCCCATCCGGTGCCCATTCAACAGTGGCCCCGACCTGCCAGGCATCGCCATCCTTCAGGATCAGGCCGCCTTGATAGAGATGACGCGGCGCGCCAGCCAGATCATTGCCACCGAACTGCGCGTCGCCGTCAAAGTAGAAATCGTTCAGCATATAGGTCTGGCTGAACACGATGCTGCCGGCGCCCGACGCGAACAGCGTGTCCGCGATGGTCACGTCCAGCCCGGCCTCGATCCCCTGATGGATGGTCTTGTCGGCATTGAAGGTGCCGGCGGGGATGGTGGGATTGACGGTGAATTGCAGATACTCGCCCTGCAGCCAGGACCGGTAGAGACCGATATCCCAGGTGAAGATGCCCGACTGCCCGCGCGTTCCGACCTCCGCCGTCCAGGCCTTCTGCGACGCCAGCGGTACAAAGCGCGGTACCGGTGCCTGCACCAGTTCGGAGAAGGTGGGCGCCTCCTCCGCGCGGGAGATATTGGCATAAAGCTGGGTGCCGCCATCCACCTGATAAAGCAGGCCCAGCTTGGGGTTCAGGGCATGGAAGCTCTTATCCGCGTCCTGGGTGGGGTTCAGGTTGTTATCCAGCTCCCGCGTGGCGGCCATCCATTGCAGGCCGGCGACAAGCGTCAGGTCCGGCGTCAGCGAGGTGCGGCTTTCGGCATAGGCTTCGGCTTGGCTCGCATACTGGTCGCCATCGGCGGTCTTTGCCCCCCGGCTGCCGCGTACATTCACATATTGAAGCGCGTTGACATGGCCGTAGCGGCCCTGCAGCCCCACCACCAGTTCGTGCCGCAGACCGCCGATCTGGCCGACATCGGTATAACGGATGAAGCTGCCGACATCCTGGCTGTCCTGGTCCACCACCTGGAAGATCGGGTGGAACAGCGACTTCACATTCAGGAAGCCGCCGACATCCAGCTGCGCCTCGTCACCCAGCAGGATGCTGGTCCGGTTGGACAGGCGGACGGAGTTGATGTCGCGGGCATAGTCATTCTGGTTATTGATGGCCGGGGCCAGACGCGGCGTATCCAGGGCCGAGGCGCGGCTGACCGTGCCGGGCACTTCCTGCTGGATATGGTTGGCCGACAGGTAGAAGCGGGTTTCGGCACTGTCGGTCAGTTTGATGCCGACATTGCCGGCCAGCCGCGCTGTCTGCTGTGCCGTCTGCTGGCGATAGCCGTCGGACTGGATGCCATTGATGCTGACATAGCCGTCCAGCGTCTCACCGGCGGCGGACGCCGTGCCGGCAAGGCGGATGGTGCCGAAGCTGCCGCCATCGATGGCGATACTGTTGGCGCTGCTGGCCGTGCGGCCCGTGGGTGTGACGACATTGATGGCCCCGCCCAGGCTGGCGGCACCGTAACGCAGGGCATTGCCGCCCTTGAACACCTCAACATAGCGGGCCTGGCGGGGGTCGATTTCCTGGAAATCGGTGCTGCCGTCGGCCAGATTGACCGGCACCCCGTCGATTAGTAGCGACAGGCCGCGCATATGGAAACTGCGTGACAATCCAGAACCCCGGATGGAAATGCGGACTTCCTCGGCAAAGCGCTGCTGGGCATAGACGCCGGGCGTGCCGGACAGCATGTCCTTCAGGTTCAGGGCATACTTGTTACGAAACTCTTCCGCCGTGACCAGATCGACGCCGCCGGCAACCTTGTTGATCTGTTTGCGGGCTTCGTCAACGGACGGGGCGGTGGCGCTGCCCTGACGCTGACCAACCACTTCCACCACGCTGGCGGGATCGGCGGCCATCTCGGCGGTGGCGGGCAGGGACAGGCACAGGGCGGGCAGGCAGGCGCCGGCCAGCAGGAACGAACGCGACATAGGGAAACTTCCTTCATCATCGGCCCGGCACCGCTCATGGGATGGCCGGACGCAAATCTTCTGGGGCCGCGACGGGCGCGACCGGTTCAGGATTTGGCAATCAGATGAAGGCGGGTGGGGCGCGGGGCGGGGTATCGCCCGGAAGGCGCAGATAGGCCGGCCATTGCGTGCAGCCGGGTGAGGGGCGCCACAGGATGGTCTGCCGGGGCCAGAGCGGCACCAGCAGCGACAAGGCCAGCAGCAACGGCACCGGCAGGGCGGCCAGCAGGGCGAACAGGCAGGGGACGTCGCTGGGCGCCGGCATATCGCTGGTCTTCACCGGCTTGCCGTCAGCATCCAGCAGCAGCGTCACATCCTGTGCGGCACCCGTACAGATGATCAGGGGCAAGCCGCCCTCGCCCAAGGCCGACAGGTCGGGCATATAGCCAGGGGGCAGCATCGCCCGCAGCAGCAGGGCGCAGAACAGGGTCCAGGCGGCCATTGTCCGCCCGATACGACCGATGCCCTGTATGGCTGATTGTAAATCCCATCCCCACATGCGCGCTGCAATGCGCGCAGACGGGCCTTCTGTCAAGGCATGTGGCCTGCGACGCGACAGCACGCTATGACAGGGCGGCGACGGACGGAGCGGGCGAATGTCTTACACAGCGCAGGAAATGCGCGAACGGGTGCTGTACGAGGATGAACGCGTCATCATCCTGAACAAGCCCTATGGGCTGCAGGTCCATTACGGGACCAAATGCACCGACCATCTGGAGCTGTACCTGCCCCTGATCCAGGGGGACCGGCCGGAGCCGCCGCGTCTGGCCCACCGGCTGGACAAGGAGACGGCGGGTTGCCTGGTCCTTGCCCGCGATGTGGAGGCGGCGGCGCGGCTGGGCGCCATGTTCCTGGATGGGCGGGTCCGGAAGACCTATTGGGCGGTCACGATGGGTGGGCCGACGGTGGTGGAAGGGGTGATCGACCTGCCGCTGGGGAAGGTCCGGGTGCCCGGCACGTCCAAGATGGTGGTGGATGTGGCGGCCAAGCCCGCCCTGACACGCTGGAAACGGCTGGCACAGTCCGACGGCCTGTCCCATATGGAGCTCTATCCCCGGACGGGGCGCATGCATCAGTTGCGCGCCCATTGCGCCTACATGGCCATGCCGATCCTGGGGGATCGCATCTATGGGGCGGAGATGCCGCCGCCGTTACCGCTGCACCTGCTGGCCCGGTCCATCCGCTTTCCGTCCTTGGACGGGGCGGGGGAGATCATTGCGACCGCGCCACCCCCGCCGCATATGGCTGAAACCTTGGCCGCCATGGGATGGGCATAAAAAAAGCCCCGCAGGCATGATCCTGCGGGGCTTTCTTTTCCGGTAGATATCGCGCGGCCTTACTCGGCGGCGGTCTGTACCAGGGCCGGCTGCACGTTCAACTGACGGGCCACCTTGCCGAACAGCTCAATCGCGGTATCGATCTGCTTGGTCGTGTGGGCGGCGCTGACGCTGGTGCGCAGCAGGGACTGGCTGTTGGGCGTGGCCGGCGGCAGGGCGAGGTTCAGATACAGACCCTCTTCCAGCAGACGGTTCCAGAAAGTGATCGCCAGCTCAATCGAGGGCAGGGAAACCGCCACGATGGGGTTCACGTCGGGACCGACCTGGAAGCCCTTGTTCCGCAGGCCCTCATACAGGCGCTTGGAATTGGCCATCAGCTTGGTGCGCAGGCCCGGCTCCTCCTGCATCCGCTCCAGCGAGCGCAGGCAGGTGGCGATGACCGACGGCGGCAGGGAGGCCGTGAACATGTACGGGCGGCAGGCGACCCGCAGCACGTCAAAGTCCGGCAGGTCGGAGACGCAGAAGCCGCCGACGGCGCCCAGGCTCTTGGAGAAGGTGCCGACGATGAAGTCGACATCATCCTCAACGCCCACTTCCTGCGCCAGACCACGGCCCGTATCACCCAGCACGCCCATGGAATGGGCCTCGTCCACCAGCAGGTAGACGCCATTCTCGCGCTTGACCTGAGCGAATTCCTTCAGCGGGGCGACATCGCCCAGCATCGAATAGATGCCTTCGACCACCACCAGCTTGTTGCCGGGATGATCGGCGACGCGGCGCAGACGTTTGTTCAGGTCTTCCGGGTCGTTGTGACGGAAGCGGATGACCTGGGCCGGGGTCATCTTGGCCGCGTCATAGATGCTGGCATGGCTGTCGCTATCCAGGAACAGCAGGTCATCCTTGCCCACCAGGGTGGAGATGATGCCCAGGTTCGCCTGATAGCCGGTCGTGAAGACCATGCAGTTTTCACGGCCATAGAACGTTGCCAGTTCCCGCTCCAGCGCCGCATGGCCATCGTAGCTGCCATTGGCGATGCGCGAGCCGGTGGTGCCCGTGCCAAACGACTTCAGCGCTTCGACGCCCTTGTCGATGCAGCTCTGGTCGAAGGTCAGGCCCAGATAGTTGTTGGTGCCGAGCAGGATCGTGCGGCGACCGTTCAGCATGCCCTCCGTGGGGGAGAGCATGGCATCGAACTTTACCGTGAACGGGTCACGGCCGGCGCCGGCAATGCGGTGATAATGCTCGCGGAGCTTGGTGTACTTGGCAAGGATCGTCATTTCTCAGGCGTGCCCCCGGAGTTCCGATATGGTCCTGGCCAGGTCGCCGATGGTTTCAACCTCCGCGATCCGTTCCATCGGGATCGAGACGTCGAACTTATCCTCGAGCACCATCACGAAATCCATGACGGCCAGGCTATCCAGGCCGAGATCACGCGTGATGCTGGTCTCCGTCGTAACGGTGACCGGCGTTGGCAAGGTCTTGACCAGGGCGGCGATGATGGTTTCGACGATGTCGTTGACGTCGGTAGTCATTAAAGCGCCCCGGAAATCTGTCAGACTAGGTTGTTGCAGTGGCGAATAGGCCGGTGCCCCCCGGCCTCAATCCTAAAAAGCGTCACTTTCCGGTAAGGTAATTGCAACGCCGAAGGATGCAAGAGCAAACCACAAAACGCATGGAACACCTGTGACAGATGACACAGCGCAGGGTAATTTCGCAACAGTTTGCAGCGAACTTTGTTCAATTCGCTATAGCCAGCGATGCTCTCGATACCATTTTGCCGCACCCGCGAACCCTTCGCGCAGCCCGACGCGGGGTTTCCACAGCGATTCAGGCGGCATTTGCTGCGACGCGACAGACCAGTCGGGATGGGTGATTTCCCGCGTCTTGGGGTATGTCAGCATCACGGCCTTGCCCGTCACGGCGGCGGTGAGACTGCCGGCCAGTCCGATGGCCCGCAGGACCGGGACAGGGACCTGGATACGGGCCGCGCGACGGCCCACCGCATCGGCGGCGCAATCCAACAGCGTGGTCCAGTCATAGCCGGCGGTCACCCCGTCACACAGGGCATATTCCTGTCCCTGCGGCCCGCCGGGTTTGGCCAGAGCGGCGATGGCATCGGCGGCATCTGCCACCTGTACCATGGCCAACCTCGCTTCCGGCCCGCCCAGCACAGGCACGACAGGTCCCGCTGCCGCCTTGAACAGCGACAGAGTTTCGCGGTCCCAGGGGCCATAGATGGCGGGCGGGCGGATGATGCACCAGTCGGCGCCGCCATAGGCCGCCATTGCCGCCACCTCTCCCGCCCGCTTGCTGGCGGCATAATGGGACAGGTGCGGCTGGGTCGCGGCCTGGCTGGAGATCAGCAGCAGGCGGGCGCGGGGTGCGTGGGTGGCGACGGCGCGACCGATGGAAGCCGAACCGCCCTCGTTTACGGCAAAGAACTGTGCCCGGTCCCTGGCCTTGATCAGGCCGGCGCCATGGATGACGACATCGGCACCCGTGACAAGTCTGGCCAGGGCCGCGTCATCGCGTAGATCGCCCAGCACCAGTTCGGGCCGGACATCGGCCAGCAGCGGATGCACCGGGTCCTGACGCACCAGCATGCGGACGGCAAAGCCGGCGCGGTGCAGGGCCGCCACGATATAGCGGCCCAGAAAGCCCGTGCCACCCGTGATGGCGGCGACCTTCATGATCAGGCGGACAGCAGCGCGTTGGCGCCGAACTCACCAGCCAGCAGCATCTGCTTGGCCTTGGTGCGCGACAGCTTGCCGGAAGAGGTCTGGGGCAGGGAGTGGGTGGGGACCAGCACCACCTTTACCTCCAGCCCGTGGGCGGCGCGCAGCACGCCCTGCACCTGGGCTGCCAGGGCGGCGCGGGCCTCGTCCTGCGTCGGGCGGCACTGCACCAGCACCACCACCTGTTCCCCGCCATCACCATCGACGGAGAAGGCGACGACGTCGCCGCTACGCAGGGACTCGATTGAATGTTCGGCGGACCATTCCAGGTCCTGCGGCCAGATGTTGCGGCCATTGACCAGGATCAAATCCTTGGCCCGGCCCGTGATGACGATCTGCCCTTCGCAGAGATAGCCAAGGTCGCCCGTATCCAGCCAGCCATCGGCGGACAGCACCGCCGCCGTTTCCTCCGGCCGGTTGAAATATTCGCGCATCAGGGAGGGGCCACGGGCGAACAGGCGGCCCACCTGCTTTTCACCCAGCACCTTGCCATCAGGATCGCGCACCTCAATGGCGTGGCCCGGCAGCATGGGGCCATTCAGCACGAATTCCCGCTCGCGCTCCGTCCCCGGGCCAGGCGGCACGGCGACCGCGTCACCTTCCAGCCGGTCCAGATCAACACGGTCGGTGACCAGCCCCACGCCCAGCGGCGCGAAGGACAGGGCCAGTGATGCTTCTGCCATGCCGTAGGAGGGGACCAGCGCACCGGCGCTGAACCCACGCGGGGCGAAGGTTTCCGCAAACTTGCGCAGCACGCGCGGGCGCACCATGTCGCCGCCGATGCCGGCCCCGCGCCAGGTGGACAGGTCGATGCCTTCGGTGGACGCCGTCTCCGCGCGCCGGGCCGCAAGCTCGTACCCGAAGCTGGGGCTGTAGGAGAGCGTACCGCCATTGCGGGTGATCAGGTTCAGCCACAGCAGTGGACGGCGGGCGAATTCGCGGGTCGGCAGATAGTCGATGGAAACCTGACAGACCAGCGGGGTCAGCAGGAACCCGACCAGCCCCATATCGTGATAGAGCGGCAGCCAGGAAACACAGCGGTCAGCCGCCGTGATCTTCAAGCCATGATGGGTGATCGCGTAGGCATTGGCCATCAGCGCACGCTGCGTCACGGCCACGCCCAGGGGGAAACGTGTGCTGCCCGAGGAGAATTGCAGGTAGCAGAGATCGTCGGGGCCAACGGTCGGCAGCTCGATCCCCGCACCGTCGACATCATCGAACACGGACAGCGTGCCCACAGCCTTCATGTTCAGGCCATCGGCGGCGGCCTTCACCCAATCGGCCAGCGAGGCGGGCGACAGAACGGCGGCGGCATCGGCCCCCTGCATCATGCGGCGGATATGCTCGATATAGGCATCCTTGCCACCGAACGCCGCCGGCAGGGGCAGGGGGGCGGGGACGAGGCCTGCAAACTGGCACGCCGTGAAGGCGCGCATGAAGTCGCCATCGCTTTCGGCGATGATGGCGACGTGGTCGCCCTTCACTAGCCCCTTGGCCAGCATCTTCCGGGCCAGCGCCACGCCCTGTTCATACATCTGGGCATAGGGCAGCGCCTCCGTCAGTTCGCCCTTGCCGGAGTAGAAATTCAGGCCGGTCTCCCCGCGCGACGCGTATTCAATCGCTTCCGGCACCGTGGCGAAATCGGCCAGGCGGGAGGCGAGCGCATGCTTGGAAGGGGTGGGGCTGACCATGGCGTACTGTTCCGAACAAGGGGGCGCGGGGCCCGAACCAGAGGATTGAATGCCGTTCACAGCGTGCAGCGGCAAAAGCGTGCCCCCAACATAGGGAGGCCTGTCCATGCCGGCTCATACCAGAGCGGGAGGTTTCGGGCAATCAGCGCGGATGTAGGGGCACCCTTGCCACCTGTCAAATGGAGCGGGACAGCCATTCCGCCAGCAGCGTCGCATTATGCTGCCCTGGATTATTCACCGACAGGTCGAAATTCGCCGCAAAAGCCTGTTCCTGTACGGCCCGCCATTGCAGGTGGCTGGCAATGGCATCATCCAGATGGAGCAGCAGATCATCAGCCGTGTCCAGCACAGGTCCGAAGGTCCAGAACCGGTAATTGGCGTTGTCCCGCCAAGCGACGGCATGCGCGTTCAGGAACACGCATGGACGCGGTTTGCACAGGAACTCATAGACTTGGCTGCTGACATCGCCCAGATAGAGGTCTGCTGCCATCGTGTAGGTCATGTCGCAACTGGCATCGCTGCCCAGATCAATGCGGATATGATCCAGCCCCCTGAATCGCTCAAACGCTGCCAGCTTGGCCGGTGTCACCGGGTCGTACAGCCGCATATGGGGCGCGAAAATCAGGTTGTAGCGGTCCTGGCGGGCCATGATCTCCAGAATCATCATGCCAAAGCGTGGCCAGGACCCCAGCGTTGTAGAGAAATGCGGGTTGTAGAGGATGGTGGGCCGGCCATTGCCGAACAGGGGGGGGCGTTTGCCCGCCAGCCGGTTGACCGCGTCGAACTTCGTATAGGCGGAAACCGCATAGCGGTTCGCCGTCAGATATCCCGCCTCCACGAGGCGTTGCGCGCTTTTCGGGCTGGGGATCAGGTTGAAGTCGAACTTGGCAACGCGGGGGTCAAAGGTGACGTCCCGGTCACCAGCGCCATGTTCGGTATTGATGAATTTGGGCCGACTGACGCCGAACCGGCGCAGCAGGAGGCTGGTCTTGTCCGTCGACACCAGCGCGTCATAGGTATTCAGCAGCCGGCGGTTATGGAACAGCGACCAGGCCTTGGGCGGCACCGGCAAGGCGCGGAAACGCCGGTAGAGGCGAATGCCCAGCGGCTGCGGCATCAGGCGCAGGCTGACACTTGCGCCGGGATAAAGCGGGATGAACTGCTGGACATAGTCCAGGTGGCCCTGGCTGGGGGCCAGGATATCGACCTGCCAGTCCGACCGGAGGATGGACAGTTCCAGGGCCATGGGCAGGGAATGCAGGATCTGGTGGCTCTGACTGTTGTAGAGAAACCCGATCCTCATGCCCTGTTCCGCTCCTCCGCCATCCGCTGCCGGAACCAGTGCACCACGGGCACCAGAAACGCGACAAGCACCAGGATTGCGGAGAACATGCGGGCCCAGCCGGCGCCAATCAAGCCAAACCAGTGGATACAGGCCAGAAGGATCGGGATATAGAGCGTCGTGGTCCAGATGCGCACCATCAGCGCCTTGTGCGCCTCACCCGCCGAAACCATGACGGGTTCCAGCGGGAAGGACCAGATGCCGACCACGGCGGCGGCCACCAGCCACATCATGACGGGCCAGGCGGGTACGAACTCCTCCCCCACGATCAGGCGCAGGCCGATTTCCCCAATGAACCAGCAGATGACCAGCGCCAGCAGGGCGCCGGCCCCCGCCAGCAGGGCCGAACGCTGGATCAGGGACCGCATCTCCCCGAACTGCCGCGCCTCGATCATGCGCGACAGTTCCGGATAAATGGCGGGGATCAGCAGCTTTGCCGGCTTGGCCAGCGCCTCTCCCAATTGCCGGGCGATGCGGAACAGGGCGGCGTCGCGCGGGCCCAGCATCCAGCCGACGGCCAGCGTGCCGATATGGGTATAGGCCAGTTCCAGGGTGGAGGAGAGGTTCGTGGACCAGACGAAGCTCCACACCCCATCGAATCCATGCGTCATCGGCTTGCCATCGCCGCGCCAGCTATACCCGTCCAGCAGGCCACGCTTGCGCAGTTCCGACCAGCCCTTGGCAATCAGATAGATGCCGGCGACGGCGGTGGCGACGTACCAGGCCACCAGGAAGGCCACGATGCCGCCGCCCACGAACCAGGCAATGCCGCCGCCCACCATGCGGATGATGGCGCCCAGCGTGCTTTGCACCGACAGGATGTCGAACCGGTCGATCAGGCGCAGGATGCCCGTGGGCGTGGCCTGCACCATGAACAGGACCGAGGTGACATAGATCAGGGCAGCAGGCATCAGGTCCGCCGGCCAGTCGAAGGAAGGCCCCAGCGCCCAGGCGACGGCCACCGACAGGAAGGTGCCGGCCACGGCACTCCACCCGTCCAGATGGGCCGTGAAGCGCAGCAGACGCTGGAAGTCGCCGATCCGTCCCTCGTTCAGAGCGGGCGTGCCATAGCGCAGGACGGCCTGCCAGCTCTGGAATTTCGCGATCTCACCGATGGTCTGGGTGAAGGTATGGATCAGGACCAGAATGCCGAACTGTTCCACGCCCAGCGCGCGCGCCGCGATGGCCAGACCTGCCAAGCCGGCAATGGCGTTCACCGTCTTGCCACCCAGCAGGATACCGGCATTGGCGAACAGACGGCGCAGGCGGTCATCGCCGAACCAGGATTTAAGGGGGGAACGGAACGTCTTGCGGGCCACGTGTCGAGCTGTCTGAAATGGGTATGCCCTGCCCATTTAGCAGCAGGCCGCCCATCCGCATAGGCCATGCATGACGGGATAGACGAATTGCAGCGTTGGCAATGGCGCCCTGTCCTGTGACTGTGATCACTTTACGGGGGACGGATGCGGCCTACATGAACAAGGTTCGCGTGCCGTCCGCCGAATATCCGTTGCTGTTGAGGCCCTGCCCATGTCGCGTTTGTCCGCCACCCATCTGCTGCACCGCACCGCGCTGGCCACCGCGCTGGCCCTTGCTGTTACGGCTGTGCCGGTTGCGGCGCAGGATAATGCGGCGGCGCCGTCGCCCGCGCTGAACGTGGATAATGCGGCCCTGGTCGCCGCCGGTCCGGCCGAGGATGTGAATGACCCGCTGGAGCCGGTGAACCGGGCCATCTTCTGGGTCAATGAGGGGCTGGATGTCGTGATCATCCGCCCGGCGGCGAAGGTCTACCGTACGGTCCTGCCGACGCCTGTGCAGAAGGGCGTGCGCAATGTCCTGCGCAATCTGCGTTCACCCCTGGATCTGACCAACCAGCTTTTGCAGGGTGACTGGCATGGGGCGGGCGATGTCCTGCGCCGCTTCACCATCAACACGACCATCGGCCTGGGTGGCTTGATGGATGTGGCTGCTGACCATGGCATGCCCTACGAATATGAGAGCCTGGATCAGACGCTGGCCGTCTGGGGCATTCCGGAGGGGCCTTATCTGGTGCTGCCGTTGCTGGGCCCGTCATCGGTGCGCGATGCCACCGGCTTTGTGGGTGAATATTTTGCCGATCCAGTGTCGAACTATGCCAGCAATACCGATCAGGACTGGATCACGCTGACCCGTGGCACCCTGACGGCGCTGGATACGCGGGCCGAATATATCGAGGCGCTGGACGATGTGAAGCGCAACAGCTTCGACTATTACGCCTCCATGCGCTCCCTCTACCGTCAGCGGCGCGACGGCTGGATTCGCGACGGCAAGCCCGACGTGGAGCAGATGCCGGATATTCCGGATTACGAGTAAGGGTATGAGGGCTAGGTCTTGAAGACTGTCAGGTTTTGATAGAACCGGGTTGGCCCTTCTTCAACAGTCATCCCCGCGAAAGCGGGGACCCAGCGTCAGGCGCGGTCAGCGCCGATATGAGTCATATCGCGGCTATCGCCGCTATCGCTGGGTTCCCGCTTTCGCGGGAATGACACGGGGGGCTTCAACCTAAATCTGACAGACCTAGGCCAGCCATTTCTGCACGACATCGACCAGATTGCGCAGGCTGAGCAGCATGATGACCACGGCAACGAGGATCATCATGGGCTTGTCGGGCAATTTCTGCGTCACCATCGCCGCAAAGGGGGCGGCAATGACGCCGCCGATAATCAGGCCCAGGATGGCGGGCCAAAGCTCCAGCCCGATGGTGAAGATGAAGGTGAAGGATACCGTCATCGTCACGAAGAATTCCGCCAGATTGGTGGAGCCGATGGCATAGCGCGGCTGTGTGCCGCCGCCGATCAGGGTGCTGGCCACCATCGGACCCCAGCCGCCACCGCCAATCGCATCCAGAAAGCCGCCGCCAAGCCCCAGGCCCGCGACCTTGCGCGTTGATAGCTCATGCGGTGGCGGCGGGTGCAGCGCCTTCCACAGGATCAGCCCACCCATGGCCAGAAGATAGACCGCCACCACGGGCCGGATGACATCGCCATCGATTCCCGACAGCACATAGGCGCCCAGCGCGCCGCCCAGCATGCCGGGAAGTGCCAGCCGCCAGACAAGATCAGGGCGGACATTCTTGCGCCGCCAATGGGCAAAGCCGGAGGCCCCGGTCGTGAACATTTCCGCCACATGCACGCTGGCGCTGGCCGTGGCGGGGGGCACGCCCATCGACATCATGACGCTGCTGGCCGTCACGCCATAGGCCATGCCGATGGCCCCGTCCACCATCTGGGCGGCAAAGCCGACAGCGATGAAAAGCAGGATGTCTTCGATCATCGGTGTCCTTCCGAATGGCGGCCTGGGCGCCCTTTGTGCGGGAAAAATCCGGTCAGGTCAAAGCCGGCGCCACAGGGTGGCCAACCATTCCTGCCGGTGACGGGGCAATCCTTCGGGCCGGCGCCAGTCGGCCAGCAGGATAAACCCAGCCTGCTTCACCGCCGCTTTCCAGCTTTGTGGGCGGCGAAAGGCCAGATAGCGGCCATCGGCGGCCATGCCTTCCATGCCATCGCCGGTCGGGTCGCAGGCATAGAAAACACCGCCCCGCCGCAGCCAGTTCCCCACCCGGTGCAGAACATGCGGAAGGGCGATGTCCGGCAGGTGAAAGAACAGATGATGGGCCCATATCCCGTCAAACGATTGGTCGTCCCACGGGGCGGGATCGGCAGACAGCAGGTCCAGCACATGCACCGGGCAACCTGTCTGCCGGGTGGCGATAGCGGCCAGGGCGTGGCTGCCGTCAGCCCCGGTTGCCAGGGCGCCAGCATCCCGGAACCCGGCAAGGTCCCGCCCGGCGCCGCACCCCAGGTCCAGAATGGCGGGCGCCTGGCTGTCGATAGTCGTCAGGAACCGCTGCCTTGCACCGGCGCTGTCATGATCGGCCAGGTGACTGGCATAATGCGCGGCATGCGCGCTGTAATGGGCGAGCGTGGGGTTCGCTACCCGCCCCATCAGCGGATGATCCCCATCCGCTTCAGCTTCCACAGGATGCCGGGTGCCGACAGGATGGGGTGGCGCCGCTGCCATGGCGTCAGCTCCAGGCGCACACCGGAGTGGCGGTGCAGCTTCCACAGCAGATAATCGACCCCGCCGGTGAAGGTGAAGGCCGCCTTCACCAGCCGGGCGATGTTCAGCGCCTTGCCGAACCGTCCGCGCCAGGCCCAGGCGCTGGCTGCCCTTGCCCGTTCAGCCGGCGACAGAAGCGGGTGCAGGCGACCATCGGGCCGTTCCTCAAACGGAACCCGTGCCGATGCCCAGGCGGGGGGCAGCAAGGCCGTGTAGCGGTCGGCGGCATGGTCCACAATGCTGACCCCGCGCGACGCCTTCTCCACGCGCAGTTCGGCGCTGTAGGTGGCCTTGAACAGCGCCTCCCAGTAATCGCGTGCCGTACCCTCGGCGGGACCCAGCAACGCGGCCCAGCGGGTGGCTGTCGTCACGGCCTGGGCCACGGCGGCGCGTACCTGCCGGCGGGCGGCTGCATCGCGGGTATGGGCCAGCATCACCGGCTGGGTGAACCGCGCCCAGATGGTGGTGTCCAGGCCGTCAAAACGGGTGCTGCGCGCGAACTGGTCAATACCCATCACGGCCACCTTGGCCCGCAAGGTGTGGCCCTGCCACGGCACCTCCCAATATTCCACGCTGGGCGGCAGCAGACGGGTGGCGGCAGCCAAAGGGCGGCTGTCGCGCCAACCCGTCAGACTGTCGACCAGTACATAGAAATCCAGCAGCCCCTCGACATCGCCCGTGCGCAGGTTGGAGCCGTAGAACAGCACCGAAGCGACATTGTCCCCGCCATGCGCCACCAGCGCCGCCACCAGGGCGGCGGCGGGTGCGGGCAGGGGCAGGTCCCATTCCTGGTCAATCAGGGTGGAAAGCGGGTCGGTCACGGCTGAACGAAGCGGATGCTGTCATGGGCGGACAGGATGACACGGCCCGCAGGATACGTCTCCCCATCCATGATCAGGGGGCGGGTCAGGTGCAGTTCGATCCGTTCCGCCCCGCCCGACCGATAGGCACCCGCATTGCGCATGCCGGCGCTGGGCCGCCCCTTCATCAGGCGCGGCAGGGCACCCAGCAGGCCGGGCGGACTGGCCGCCACATCCAGATAGCGCAGGGGAAGGCTGCCATGGTCCCAGAAGGGCCACAGCCCCATGATCAACTTGTCGAGCGTCGTCGCCAGGAACAGGAAGCGGTTACCGTCCACGGCCGGGCTGTCATCGACCGTTGCCGTGAAAGGCTCTCCCGCCAGCCAGCCATGGCTGTCATTGCCGATCAAGGCCCGGCCCAGAACACCGGCCATGGTCAGCACCACGGCAATTTCCTGGGTGAAGCCGGCCTTGTGGATGGCGGCATTGGCAAGGTCGGTGCCGCGCGTGAAGGCACCGGCCCCCATGAACATGCCGCGCACTGGCCCATGTTCCCCGTCGGGCCAGTGCAGCGACAGGATGGGCCGCCGCGTGGTGCGGGTGCCCAGCGTCCCCTCATGTGCTGCGCGCACCAGTCCGGCCAGACCGCGCGGGCCATAGCCGTGGGTGCCGACATCGGCGGCGATCAGGTTGGTCTTGCCCGCCGCCAGGATGGCCAGCGCCGGGCTTGCATCGCCATAGGCATGGGGAAGGGCGGTCAGCACCTCCCGCACGGTTCCGTCACCACCATCCACCGTGATGATATCCACCCCGCCATCGGCAAAGCCGCGCAGGGCCTGCACCAGCTTTTCAGGGGTGTCCGGGGATGCCACATGGCTGCCGAATAGGCGCGTGGCATCCGCCGGCAGATCACCGGCCCCCGCCTTGTTCCGGTGGCTGAACGGATTACGGATAAGACCCGGACGCGCCATGACGGGTCAGGCGGACAGGTAGGAGGTGATGGGGCCCTTCTTGGACGCCTGTTCGGCCTGAACGATCTGCGCCATATGCACGCCGAAGCAGGCGGCGATCCAGAAGACCACCAGTGCCATGCCGATATCCGGGCGGCCCAGCAGGGTGGCCAGCGTCAGGATCACCAGATTGGGGTTGCGCCGCGCCGTGATCAGCCGGAAGAAGCTGTCGAACGGGCGCCAGGTGTGCATGTCGATCTTGAAGCGCTTGATGAAATAACCTTCCTGCAAACGCTGCGACACGTAACCGACCCAGATGACGACCAGGGCAAAGACCTCCCCGCCCGGCATGGTGAAGCCCGCCGCCGACAGGCCCGCGACCCAGGCCCACCACCAGAACGGCGGGTGGACCAGATCGATGCCATGGTCGAAAATATTGCCCCACTTGCTGCTGGTCAGTGTCACCCGCGCCAGCTTGCCATCAACCGTGTCCAGGAAGGTCATGACCCAGCCGGCGGCAAGGCCGGGCAGGTAATGCCCCTCCGCAAACAGCCACAGGGCCAGCAGCATGAGGACGGCGCCGATGCCCGTCACCATGTTGGGCGTCATGCCCAGCACGGCACACAGCTTCGTCACGTGCCGGGCCGGCAGCGGCCAGACATATTTCGTCACGACGTCGGTGATGCCCTTATAGCTGCCTGCGAACATGCGCTGTTCGATCTTGGGCAGCGCCTCCGGCGTCAGGCGCAGCAGGAACGGGCTTTCGCGCTTGCGCAGCGCGTGATTGTAGGACGAGGAAAGGTCACCGGGCACCAGCAAGCGCAGGCGTGCCGCCAGATCGGCGGGCACGATTCGGCTGCTGTTCAGCATCTCCGCCACCTCGGCGGCATCCTCGGCGGACACATGGGCGGCCACGGGTTCCTGATTGCGGCTGTCCACCAGGATGGTGCCGGGCCGCTTGGCCAGATCGCGCACCAGTACCTCGTCAAACACCCAGTCGGTGCGCAGCAGCAGCTGTGAACGGCCCTGGTCCAGCCCGTCCCAGGCACGGACCTCCGTCACGCCATTGCGCACGCATTGGCGGCGCAGACGTTCGACGGAACTCATGCCCCACAGTCGGACAGGATTGTCGCCGATGGTGGCGGCCATGGGCGGGGTGGTCTCAGCGGCGTGATTGTCGGCGGACAAGGCGTGAACCATGATCAGGTTGGTTTGTTGATGGTCTACATACTCCCTGACGCGGGCTTTGCCTATCGCCTGTAAGGCATTGTAGCTTGGCTTTCATGCAGCCCTTCCGCTTCGCCCACCTGTCCGATCCGCATCTGCCGCTGGAACCCGACCGTCCGAAAGGGCTGGAATGGCTGTCCAAGCGAACCCTGTCTTATCAGTCGTGGCAGCGAAAGCGCCGCCATGCCCACACGCCCGCCATGCTGGCCGCCATTGTCGCTGATATTCGGGCGCAGGGTGTGGACCATTGGGCCGTGACGGGCGACATCGCCAATATCTCCCTGGCCGGGGAGTTCCAGCGCGGTGCCATCTGGCTGCGCAGCTTGGGTGCGGGCCACGATGTGTCCTATGTCCCCGGCAACCATGACGCCATGGTGCATGTGCCCTTCGCCGATGGTCTGGGCCTGTGGGCGGATTACATGACGGGCGATGGTGGGGGGGAGGTGGCTTTCCCCTATCTGCGGCAGCGTGGGTCCGTTGCCTTCATCGGGGCCAATTCCGGCGTGCCGACCAAACCGCTGCTGGCACAAGGGTCTTTGGGGCGGGAGCAGTTGGAACGGCTGGGCGATATGCTCGCCGATGCCGGGCGGCGCGGGCTGTTCCGGGTGTTGATGGTGCACCATCCCGTGGCCGATGGTGTGGTGTCGGGGCGCAAGGGCCTGACCGACCGGCGGGAACTGCGCGACCTCCTGTCGCGGACAGGGGCGGAGCTGCTGCTGCATGGCCATGCCCATGTTGCCAACCTGTCGATGATCAAGGGGCCCAAGGGGCCGATCCCCAGTCTGACGGTGCCATCGGCGTCGGCCATCGGTTATCGCCATGACATGCCCGCCCGCTGGCACCTTGTGACGGTGGACACAGACGGCCCGGATTGGCGGGTGCAGGTGGAGGTTCGGGGTGTGGAACGCCGCGATGGGCCAGTCACGGCGCTGGGCGGCTGGACGCTTCGGGTTTAGGGACGGTTCTGTTGTTCCGCGGATTACGCTGCGCTAATCCGCGCTACGGATGGCGTTCCTTTCGTAGTGCGGATTAGGCGTCAGCCGTAATCCGCAGAAACCCCGGTTCTGCATGTCCGCTGCATCGGTAATCGTTGTTTCGGTTGCCCGCGTTCCGCACTAAAGTGCCTTTTATTCTGCCATTTTGAGTTTGCCGCCCCATGATCCAGCCCAATGCCACCATGCTGAAATTCGGCCATCCGGCCAGCGTTGTGGCGGATACGGCCCTGTGGTCGGTGCAGGTACGTCCGCAGCAACCGGCGCTGGGCTCCCTGGTTCTGGTGTGCAAGGAACCAGCGACGGCCTTCGGGCAGTTGACGCCGGCTGCGTTTGCCGGGCTGCAAGAGGTGGTGGCGCGGGTGGAGACGGTGCTGACCCGGTTCACCGCCTATCAGAAGATCAATTACCTGATGCTGATGATGGTGGACCCAGACGTGCATTTCCATGTCATCCCCCGCTGTGAGGGCGCGCGAGACTATCGCGGGATTAGTTTCCCCGATGCCGGCTGGCCCGGTCCGCCGGCGCTGGGCCAGGCGGTGGTGCTGGATGCCGATATGCTGGCGGCGCTGACCGCCGATCTGAAGGCAGTGTGGGTGGATGTGACGTGAACGGTTCGCCGCTGCCGTCAGAACGGCAATATAAGCTCCACTCAACGCGGCTGATCGACCGCTACATCCTGACCGAGACGCTGAAGCCCTTGTTCGCGTCGCTCCTGGTCGTGCTGGTGGCGCTCCTGATGGAACGGCTGCTGCGTCTGTTCGATCTGCTGGCCAATCATGGCGGGCCGTTCGACATGGTCATCCGGCTGGTCGCCAATCTGGTGCCGCATTATCTGGGTCTGGCCCTGCCAGCGGCGTTCTTCATCTCCATGTTCATCATCGTCGCCCGGATGGGGGAGGATAATGAACTGGACGCGTTGCAGTCGGCAGGCCTGTCGGTGCCGCGCATCGCGCGGTCCTTCCTGGGGCTGGGTGTGGCGCTGATGGTGTTTTCCATCATCCTGTTCGGCTATCTCCAGCCCTATGGCCGTTATGGCTATAGCGCCATCTATCACATGGTGGTCAATGCGGCCTGGGATGCGACGGTGCCGCAAGCCACCTTTGTCGATGCCGGCGAAGGGGTGACCATCTCCGCCGATATGGTGGACCCGACGGGGCGCCGGCTAGAAAAGGTGTTTGTGCAGCAGGACCGCGACAATGGTGAGAAGTGGGTGACCACGGCTGTCACCGGCGCCCTGGCCGCCACGCCCGACCGGCAGCGTGTGCTAGTTACTCTGCATGACGGGGTGCAGGTGCGCGTACTGCCCGATGGCCGCCGGCAGGTGATGGAGTTCGGGGAAATGACCCTGGACAAGCCATTCCGGCTGGTGACAGAGCCGTTCCGCGAACGTGGCGGCAGCGAGCGTGAACTGACCTTGCATGAGCTATGGTCGGAAATGCACGACCCGCAATCGATCCTGCCCTTCAACAAGGTGCGGTCGGAACTGCATGCGCGGCTGGCCCGGTCACTGTCATTGCCGCTGCTGCCCCTGCTGGCCGTGCCGATGGGAATGGCGGCGAAGCGGGCGCGGCGCGGGCAGGGGATCGCGTTGGCGACTCTGATCCTGATCATCTACCATCATCTGATCCAACTGGGTGAAAGCTTAGGTGATGTCGGGCGTCTGCCGCCCAGCATCGGCATCTGGGTGCCGTTCGGCCTGTTCTGCCTGCTGTGCGGCTGGTTGTTCCACCGCGCCGATGTGCGGCCGGGGGAAAACCCGTTCGCGGCCATGTTCGATGCCATCGACACCGCGACAAGCTTCGTTGGCCGTCTGTTCAAGCGCCGCAAGAAGAAGGCGGGGGGGGCCAAGCCATGAACCGCAGCACCATCACCCGTTACCTGACCCGCACCTTCCTGGTCCGCGTTCTGTCGGTTCTGTTCGCGCTGTCGGCGCTGTTGCAACTGCTTGACCTGCTGGATGCGGCCTCCACAGTTCTGGAGCGTGGGCTGGGCGGCGGGGGACTGGTCTATTACACGATGATCCGCTTGCCCATGGTGATGGAGCGGGTGGTGCCGCTAGCTGTGCTGATCGGCTCGCTGTCCACGCTATGGACCTTCGCCTCCACGAACGAGATCGTGGCCATGCGGTCGGTCGGCATGACGCCATACCAGATCATGGGCGCGCTGCTGCCGGCGGCACTGGTCATTTCCATCGCCCATTTCATCATGGCCGATCAGGTGGCCCCGCGCTGCGAACGCGCCTTCGTCAGCTGGTGGACGGCGACGGAACTGCCCTCGGAAAAGAAGGATGATGACCCGGTGAAGCCGGTCTGGTTCCGGCTGGGCGATCATGTCGTGCGGATCGGCAGCATTTCTGATGATGGCAAGCATATCGAGGGTGTAGAGATGGTCACCCGCGATGCGGACGGCAAGGCGACGGGCCTGATGTCGGCGGTCAGCGGTGACCATGGCCGTGATGGCTGGCAATTGTCGGGCGTGGTCCGGACCGAGATCGGGGAGCCGCCGCGCGTGACGCAGGATGACAAGCTCCGCTGGGATGTGGACCTGTCGCCCAACAACATGATCGACCTGCGCAAGCCGCCGGAGAACATTCCCTTCAACCGACTGCTGCGCATCGTGCGGGGTAGCTGGGCTGGCGGCGAAAGCCCCACCTACTATGCCACGCGCCTGCATTCCACCTATGCGGCTCCGCTGGCGTCGCTGGTCATGCTGCTGCTGGCGGCACCCGTCGCGCATGGCATGCGCCGGCGCGGTGGGGCCATGGGAAGTCTGGCATTGGGCACCGTCATCGGCCTGATTTTCCTGCTATCCTCTGGCATTCTAAGCTCCATGGGGCAGGCGGGGGCCTTGCCGCCGGTGATGGCGGTCTGGTCACCGCTGATCCTGTTTGCCGCCATCGGCGGGGCCATCATGGTCTATGTGGAAGGATAGGGCGATACGGTGTCGCATTGCGGCATCGCCCTTGAAGACCGGTCCTTCGGGGCCTAATTTGACGCCACGGTTAATGGGCCGGATGGCCTGTTCGATGATTTGGGAAAGGGTAGGGGCATGTGGGGCGATGCCTGGCGCGGCCGCAGCTATGACCTCGGCAAGATGAACCTGCGGGAATTGGCCTTTGCCTATTCCACATACCCGGCCATCCAGGCCTATGCGGCGCTGGCGCTGGTCTCTGCCGTGCTGGCGGTGATCTGGACGGAGAATTGGGGCCTTATGGCGCTGACCGTGCTGGTCGCGACCTTCATCTATCCGATGGCCTGGTACCTGATCCACCGCTACATCCTGCACGGTCGCTGGCTGTACCGGATGAAATGGTCCGCTGCCCTTTGGAAGCGCATCCATTTCGACCATCATCAGGACCCGCACAAGCTGGAAGTGCTGTTCGGCAGCCTCGCCAACACCCTGCCCACCATCGCCCTGGTGACGGTGCCTGTCGGTTACCTGATCGATGGCAAGGCAGCGGCCGCAACGGCGCTGGCCACGGGCCTGTTCACCACCTGCATCTATGAATTTTTCCACTGCATCCAGCACTTGAACTACAAGCCGACCTGGAACTGGGTGGCGCGGATCAAGCAGTTGCACCTCTATCACCATTTCCATAATGAGGATGGCAATTACGGGATCATCTCCTATGGTCCCGACATGCTGCTGGGCACCTTCTACCGCGAGGCGAAGCAGAAGCCGCGCAGCCCGACCGTGTTCAACCTGGGCTATGATGTGGAAGAGGCCGGGCGCTATCCCTGGGTCATGGAACTGACCGGGTCGCCGCCGCGTGACCGGCCACCGCGTCCGCCCGTATCGGGCAACAGCGACAGCGTGAAGGCAGCATCTTGAGCGGCGGTCAGGGCGGGGACGCCGGCATCCGTATCGAACAGGTGGAACCCGGTTCCAAGGGTGTGGACCGTTTCATCGCCCTGCCATACCGGCTGCATCAGGGGGACCCCAACTGGGTTCCGCCCTTGTTCATGGAGCGGCAGGAAACCCTGTCGCCCAAGACCAATCCCTATTTCCTGCATGCCGACGTCATGTATTTCCTGGCCCTGCGGGGGGACCGGGTGGTGGGCCGTATTTCGGCGCAGATCGATCGCGCCGGCCTTGAAATCCGCAAGGATGCCACGGGCCATTTCGGCCTGCTGGCGGCAGAGGATGATCAGGCGGTGGTCGACGCGCTGTTTGCGGCGGCGGCGGACTGGCTGCGTGCCCGTGGCATGGTGCACATGGTCGGGCCCTTCAACCTGTCGATCAATGAGGAGACCGGCCTGCTGGTCAATGGCTGGGACCGGCCACCCATGCTGATGATGGGCCATGACCGCGCCTATCTGGGATCGCGGATCGAGGCGGCGGGACTGACCAAGGCCAAGGACGTCTACGCCTATCTCTATGACATTGAAAGCGAACTGCCCTCTGCGGTTCGTCAGATGATCGACCGGCCCTTGCCGTCCAATCTGACGCTGCGCATGCTGGACATGAAGCGGTATGAGGAAGATCTGGGCCACGTCACGTCGATCTTCAACAATGCCTGGTCCGGCAACTGGGGTTTCGTGCCCTTGTCGGAGGCCGAGACCAAGCAGATGGCGAAATCACTGAAACTGCTGATCAATCCCAAGCTGGCCTGGATTGCCGAGGTGGATGGCAAGCCGGTCGCCTTTGGTGTCTGCCTGCCCAACCTGAACGAGGCCATTACTGACCTCGGTGGCAAGCTGTTCCCGTTCGGCATCGTCAAGATGCTGTGGCGGTTGAAGGTGGCGGGGGTGAAGACGGCGCGTGTTCCCCTGATGGGGGTGCGGCGCGACGTTGGCGGCTGGCTACAGGCCATTCTGCCCTTCCTGGTGGTCGACCGTATGCGCCTGGAAGCGCGCAAGCTGGGCTATGAATGGATTGAGCTGTCCTGGATCCTGGAAGACAACCGGCCCATGCGCCGCATGATTGAGGCCATCGGATCGGAGCGGTACAAGACCTACCGCCTGTATGAGCGCGCGCTGTGACGGGGATGACGACCCTGGTCCTGGCGGGATCGCGGGGACCGGAGGATCCGGTGGCAAAGCTGATGGGCGTCAGCCACAAGGCCTTTGCCCCCATCGCCGGTGTGCCCATGCTGGTGCGCGTGGTGCGCGCGCTGACCGCGTCGCCCCGCGTCGGCATGATCCATATCGCCATTGAGCGGCCCGAACTGGTGGAACAGCACCCTGAACTGGGCCTGTTGCTGGCCGGCGGGCGCATCGCCTTGCTGCCGGCGGAAGGCAGCCCCAGCCGCAGCGTTTCGGCAGCGCTGGAGACGCTGGGCACGCCCTTGTTCGTGACAACGGCGGACCATGCGCTGCTGCGCCCCGAATGGGTGGATCATTTCCTGACGCATCTGCCGGACGGGACCGATGTCTGTGTCGGTCTGGCGCGTGACAGCGTGATCCAGGCAGCGGTGCCGGAGACGAAGCGCACCTATCTGCGCTTTGCCGATGGGGCCTTCTCCGGCTGCAACATGTTCGCCTTCCGCACGCCCGCCGCCGCCGGTGTGGCACAGACCTGGCGACAGGTGGAGGCCCAGCGCAAACACCCGCTGCGCATGATCCGCCTGCTGGGCCTGCTGTCGATCCTGAAATTCCTGCTGGGCCGCCTTACCCTCACGGCGGCACTTGCCCGTCTGGGCCGGATCACGGGGGCCAGGGCAGGGGTGGTGGAAATGCCCTTCGGTCTGGCCGCCGTCGATGTGGACAAGGCGGCGGATGTGGAACTGGCAGAACGGCTGCTGTAAGTCTAGAGCGGTTTCCGTCGACCGGAAACACGCTCTATCCTTTCGTTTTCCTCAAGCGCCGGCGCGGCATCCGCCGCTTGGCTTCACGCCGCACGTGCGGCGCGGCGGCAGTCGCCGCCAGAGCTGTTTACGGTTTACCGGAAACAGCTCTAGACCCAGGCCGCGCTGGTGGCGACGGGGTTGCTGATCAGGCTTTCCACCACGGACAGGCCCTTTTCCAGCTGGCTGGCATGGTCCACGCCCAGTAGGCAGATGCGCACCGCATTCTGCACCTCGCCCTTGCCGGGGCTGAAACCGTCGGCAGACGTGATCTTCACCCCGCGTTCCAGGGCGCCGCGCACCAGTTCGTCCCGCCGCACGCTTTCCGGCAGCGGCAGCCAGAGATGGGTGACCGCCGGGTCGGAGGCGGAAAGATCCATGCCCGACAGCACCGACCGGGCCAGGGCCTGGCGTTCGGCCACCAGGGCACGGCGGCGATGGGCGATGCGCACCGCCTCCCCACTATCGATCAGTTCCGCCGCGACCACGACGCCCAGATGGGCCGGGGCCAGGACGGTGGCGCGCAGGATCGTGGCCAGCCGGTCGAACAGAGGGCGTGGCCCCACCACATAACCGGTGCGCAGACCGGGGAACAGCGACTTGGACAGGCTGCTGATATAGAGCGTCACGTCCGGACCCAGGCTGTACAGGGTCGGCGGTGCCGGCTGCTTCAGGAAGCCATAGACATCATCCTCGATGATCATCAACCCGATGCGCCGTGCCACATCGACCAGCGCACGCCGGCGTTCCAGGGATAGGGTGGCCGTCGTCGGGTTCTGCAATGTCGGCATGCAGTAGAGCGCGTGGGCGCCATGGGTGCGTGCCGCCTGTTCCACGGCGTCGGGCAGCAGCCCGTGGGCATCCATGGCCACGGGCACCAGCCGCAGCCCCAGATGCAGCGCCACTGCCCGCAATCCGGTATAGGTCAACTGTTCCACCAGCAGCGTATCACCCGGCCGCGTGACGGCGGACAGGGCCGTCAGCATGGCCCCCTGGCCGCCGACGGCCAACAGCACCTGTTCGGGGGCGACATGCATGTTGGCGCTGTCGGCCAGCCAGTCGGCAATGGCGGCGCGCAGGCGCGGATGGCCCAGCGGCGTCTGATAGGACATCAGGGCCACCAGATCGGGCCGCTGCGCCACGGCCTGCGTCGCCGCCGTCAGGGCGCCGGCGTCGGGCCACAGGGCCGTGGCATTTACCGACAGGTCGATCAGCCCGACATTCATCTCCATCAAGGTGCCGCCCGTGTCCGCCACCGGCTCTGTCAGGCGGCGGGGGTCGCGCACGAAAGTACCGCGCCCGACCTCACCGCCGATCAGGCCCTGACGCTCGGCCTCCTGATAGGCCCGTGTGATGGTGCCGACAGTGACTTTCAGGTCCCAGGCCAGATCGCGATGGGTGGGCAGGCGGGTGCCGGGCGGCAGGGTGCCGTTGGCAATATCCTCTGCCAGGGCCGCCGCGATGGCGCGGTAAAGCGGGCCCGGACGATGGGCGATGGCGGGCTGCCAGCGGACGGTGGCGGGCTGATTCATGGCACGCATCCTCAATCCAGATCCCGGTGACCATGGCCGATCATCGGTTTCAGGTGTCGAAAGTACCCGGCTTCACCGGGTATGTCCCCGTCATGGCGGAAATTGTCCCCCTTTGTCGCATGGGTGCCAGGAACAATCCGCACATTGACGCCTGATTGTCCTCAAAATATCCAGAAGAGACGGCGTGATCAACCCGGCAATTCTGCGATACAGGGTGACAATTCACGCAAGGCAAAGGTGACAATGGCGATTGTCACCCATACATGGAGGGTGCGTGATGGAAAACAGCCTGAACGGAACCCTGCTGGCCTTGGCGGCCTATTGCGTCGCCACCTCCGTCACACCGGGCCCCAACAACATGATCCTGGCCGCCAGTGGCGCTACCTTCGGCGTGCGCCGCACGGTGCCGAATATTCTGGGCATTGTCGCCGGCTTCGGTTCCCTGCTGCTGCTGGCCGGTATTGGCGGGGAGGCGTTGATGCGCGCTGTGCCGATACTGGAACCGATCCTTAGATATGCCGGCGTGGCCTATATGCTGTACCTGTCCTGGAAGATCGGAACGGCGGGCCGTCCGGAGGCGGGATCACGCGCCGCACCCTTGACCTTCCTGCAGGCGGCGGCATTCCAGTTCATCAATCCCAAGGGTCTGGCCATGGCCCTTTCCGTCCATGCCATCTACCGCATGCCGGCACTGGGGGAGGTGGGCAGCATCCTGACCGTCACGGGCATGTTCCTGGTGGTGGGCATGCCCTGGACCCTTGTCTGGGTGCTGTTCGGCCAAGCCATGGGCCGTTGGTTGCGGGATGACCGCCGTCTGCGCCTGTTTAACGGCGCCCTGGGGCTTGCAACGGCGGCCAGCGCCTTGTTGCTGCTGTGACTTTGGGCTTGTTCCCATATCGGGAACGGCGTACAGTGCCTTGAGCGGTCAAGCCAACCCACGGCATCGATGCATATCATCTCCAAGCGCACGTTGAAGCTGTTCTGGCAGCAGCATCCACAGGCGGAGGTGCCGCTACAGACGTGGTTCGGTTTGGTGTCAAAGGCGAGTTGGGCTGGGCCTGTGGATGCCAAAGTCATGTTTGGAAATGCCGTCGATTTCGTGGGCGACAATCGCCTTATCTTCGACATCGCCGGCAACAAATATCGTCTGGTCGTGCATGTCGCCTACCGGCATGGAAAGGTCCTTATCAAGTTTGTTGGAACCCATGCCGCCTATGACCGGATCGACGCGGCGACAATCTGAAAAACAAGGTGCTTCTAAGGGGGACAATCGGGTGGTGAACATGATGGATGTCCGTCCCATTCTGACCGAAGAAGATTACGACTGGGCCTTGAAGGAGATTGAACCCTATTTCGAGCAGGAGCCGGAATTGGGAACGTCGGAATCTGATCGCTTTCTGGTCCTGGCCGATCTTATCAGCGCTTATGAAGCCAAGCATTGGGCCATTGAGGGGCCGGACCCGGTTGATACGGTCATGGCGGTGATGGAAACAGCTGGTTATAAGCAGGCGGATCTGGCCCGCCTGCTGGGCTCCCGCTCCCGCGCGTCGGAGGTTCTGCGTCGCAAACGCGCACTGACAACGGAGATGATCTGGCGCCTTCATCAGGAATGGAAGATACCGGCGGAAATGTTGGTCCGTCCCTATCACCTGTCGGGCAGCGCGCGCTGAACAGCCTGGACTGATCTTGTTATGGGTACAATTTCGCGATTGCACCTTTATTGTCCTGATTGTACCTGATGATTGTGCTGCTCATGTGCGGCGTTTCCCTTCCGACAGGGACAATCATGGACGAACTTTCCCTGATCCGGGATGCCGACAGGCGTGCCGCCGATTATCTGGCGGGCGTGGCGGGGCGCCGGGTCTTTCCTGATCAATCGGCGCTGGATGCCCTGTCTGCCTTTGCGGAGCCGCTTCCCCGTCAGGGCCGCCCCTCGGCTGAGACGCTGGCGATGCTCGACGGCATCGGCGGCCCGGCGACCGTGACCAGCAATGGTCCGCGCTATTTCGGCTTTGTCATCGGTGCAGCACTGCCGGTTGCGGCGGCGGCGGAACGGCTGATGCTGGCCTGGGATCAGTGCGCCTCTTCCTATGACAATTCACCGGTGGCGGCTGTGCTGGAAAGGCAGGCGGGCGACTGGCTGCTGGAGGCGCTGGATTTGCCGCGTGAGGCAGCGGTGGGGTTCGGCACGTCGGCCACCGCCTGCGGTCTGGCTTGTCTGGCGGCGGCGCGGCGGTCGCTTCTGGCGCGAAAGGGCTGGGACTTCGACCGTCAGGGTCTGGCCGGGTCGCCGCCCATCCGGATGGTCGTGTCGGAGACGGTGCATATCACGGTGCATAAGGCGCTGCGGGTGCTCGGTTTCGGCCTGGATAGCCTGATCATCGCGCCCACCGATGAATTCGGCCGGATCGATCCTGACCGTCTGCCGCCCTTGGATAATGCAACGATCCTGTGCTTGCAGGCGGGGGAGGTGAATATGGGGGAATTCGATCCCTTCATCCCCCTGATCCGGGCGGCGCGGGCCGTCGGTGCCTGGGTGCATGTCGATGGAGCTTTTGGCCTGTGGGCGCGGTTGTCATCGGATGCCATGCGCCTGACCGCTGGTGTGGAAGGGGCGGATAGTTGGACCACCGATGGCCATAAATGGCTGAACACTCCCTATGATGGCGCCATCGCCATCTGCCGCGATGGTCACGCCCTGGCTGCCGCCATGAACAGTGACGCGGCCTATTCCACCGCCGATCCGTTCGCGCAGAAGAACCTGACCTTGGAATTTTCCCGCCGGGCGCGCGGAATTCCCATCTGGGCGGCGCTGCGCACGCTGGGCGTGGAAGGGATATCGGCGATGGTGGACCGCCACCGCGCCCTAGCCCGCCGCCTCGCCGACGGGTTGCGCGCCACGGGGTTCGAGGTGCTGAACCGCGTCGTCCTTAACCAAGTGCTGATCCGGGTGGCGGGCGATACGGATGATGGCGCCCATCTGACCCGCATCCGCAAGGCGGCGGAGGCGTCGGGCGAGATCTGGTTCGGTCCCACCGTCTGGCGTGGACGTCCCGCCGCCCGCCTGTCCGTTTCCAGCTGGCGCACAGGTGAGGCGGAGATTGATCACGCCATCGCCGTTCTGGCCCGTTTACGCGAAACTGTCTGAAGCCCATCTTCGAGGAACCCATCATGCGTCTGCCGCTCTATCAGGTCGATGCCTTCACCGACACGCTGTTCGGGGGCAATCCGGCTGCCGTCGTGCCGCTGGAAAGCTGGCTGCCCGACGCCGTCATGCAATCCATCGCGGTGGAGAACAATCTGGCCGAAACCGCCTTCATCCTGCGCGATGGCGAGGGATGGTTCGTGCGCTGGTTCACGCCGGCCAACGAGATTGACCTTTGCGGCCATGCAACCCTGGCCTCGGCCTTCGTCATCAAGAATTTCATCGATCCCGATGTCAGCGAGATCCGGTTCCGCACCAAGGTGGCGGGGGACCTGCGCGTGATCATCGCCGATGGGCTTTACACGTTGGATTTCCCGACCCGCGCGCCAAAGGATATCGATGCCCATCCTGACCTGATCCGGGGGCTTGGCGGTCCGTCGCCGGAACTGGTGCAGGCGGCCCGCGACTGGCTCGTCGTCTATAAGGATGCGGCCACGGTCCGTTCCCTGTCGCCCGATTTCGCCCTGCTGAACGGGGTGGGGCGCATGGTCATTGTGACCGCACCGGGGGATGAACCTGGCGTGGATTTCGTCTCCCGCTTCTTCGCCCCCATGGATGGCATTCCGGAGGACCCCGTCACGGGGTCGGCCCATTGCACCCTGATCCCCTATTGGGCGGAACGGCTGGGCAAGGATGTGCTGGAGGCGCGGCAGGTTTCGGCGCGTGGCGGCACGTTGCATTGCCGCCTGCTGGGTGACCGCGTCCATATCGCGGGCCGCGCCGTCCTTTATCTGGAAGGCACGATCCATATCTGATCCCCGGTTCTGCTGAAGGCGGCCATCCCATGCCCACCATCGCCATCATCTGTTTCGACGGTTTCACCGACATCGATGTCTTCCTGCCATGGGACCTGTTCAACCGGCCTGTTCATGCCGGGCTGGTCAAGGATGGGACCGAATGGCATGTGCGTCTGCTGGGCACGGCGGATCGGCATGTCTCCCGCACCGGCCTGTCCATCGCCATGCATGGCCGGGTGGAGGCGGCGGCGGATGCCGATGCCGTGATGTTCGCCAGTGGTTACGTCACCCGCGCCCTGCACCGTGATCCCGCCTATCTGGCGCGGTTCGCGGGTCTGGACCCCGCCCGCCAAATGCTGACGGCGCAATGCAGCGGGTCGCTGATCCTGGGTGCGCTGGGCCATCTGCGCGGACGCCGCGCCACCACCTATGCCGCACCCGATGCCATTGCGCGGCTGGCGGAACTGGGGGCGACCTATATAAATGACGGTCTGGTGGTGGATGGTCCGGTCGCGACGGCGGCCGGGTGTCTGGCCAATGCCGATCTGGTCGGCTGGGTCGTGACGCGGCTGGCGGGGCCGGAACTGGCCGCCGCCATGCTGGCCGAGGTGGCGCCCAATCCTGGCCAGGGTGCGGCGTGATGGCGACGGAGCTTCTGCCGGTGCCGCTGCCGGTTCTGGGCGGTTTCGCGGCACTCAGTCTTGGCATGGTGCTGACGCCCGGCCCCAACATGGCCTATCTCGTCTCTCGTTCCATCTGTCAGGGACGGGGGGCTGGCCTGATCTCACTTGTGGGGGTGGGAACCGGCTTTGTCGTCTTCCTGATGGCGACGGTTCTGGGTCTGACGGCGGTGCTGTCCGCCATTCCCCTGGCTTTCGACATCATCCGCTGGGCCGGTGCCGCCTATCTGGTCTGGCTGGCCTGGAACGCGCTGCGCCCCGGTGGGCATTCCCCGTTTCAGGTGCGCGATCTGCCGCCCGACAGCCCCCGCCGGCTTTACATGATGGGGCTGGTCACCAACCTGCTGAACCCCAAGGCGGCGATGCTGTACCTGTCGCTGCTGCCGCAATTCATTGATCCGGCGCGCGGCTCTGTCCTGGCGCAGGGCCTGGAGCTGGGGGCGGTGCAGATCAGCATCAGCCTGTCGGTGAACGCCATTTTCATCCTGATCGGCGGCGGCATCGCCCGATTGCTGGCGGGGCAGCCTGTCTGGGCGCGGTTACAGCGCATGGTCATGGGTTCGGTCCTGGCCGGCCTTGCCGCCCATATGGCGATCAATCGGTAAGGGAAGGGCGTCATGGATATCTGGGAAACCCGCCGCGACGACGGGCATGTCGTCAGCAATGATCCGGCCCGTCTGAACTTCGACGTCATCCATCCGGCCCTGGCATCCAGCTACTGGTCACCGGGAATCAGTCGCGCGAAAGTCGAGAAGGCTGCACGCCATTCGGTGGCAATCGGCCTCTATGATTTCAATTGTTTCCAAATCGGCTATTGCCGCGTCATCACGGACCACACCAGTTTCGCCTATCTGGCGGATGTCTGGGTTAACCCGGAACGGCGTGGTGCGGGGCTTGGAACCTTCCTGGTGGACAGTGTGGTCAACCGTCCGGAATGGGCGGATTTGCGCCGATTCCTGCTTTTCACGGCGGACGCGCACGGGTTGTACGCAAAGTTCGGCTTTGCAGCACTGGATAAACCGGAAAGGGCCATGTGGCGGCCTGCAAAAGCCTGATGGATACGCGCATAGGTGGTATAAATCGCCTATGCCTTTCGGCCTATCCAACCCGTCCGTTATTCCTCTGTTTACCCCGGATGGAGAATTGAGCAAGATAGCCCGGCTTTCAGACTTGTCGTCCGCTGGCGCCGACCCGTTGCTCTCATGGTCGGCGTTCGGGATGGTTTTATCGAGCCCTGGCCTGTGGACAAACAGAAACTCATCGGTGCCGTCCAGACGGTCTATGAACTGCACAGTTTCCACACGGACCTGTGGCTGGTGGTGCGGGAGTCGCCCGACCTTCGCCAGCTGGAGCCGTCGGCGGCCATGCTGGTTCAACGCAACGAGGTGGATGGCATCCGCCTTGTGCGCCGTTCCGACTATAAGGATCATGAGTTCGTCACGACCGTGACCATGGTGAAACGCCTGCGCAATGGCGTGCAGGAGGTGGACCCGCTGGCCCGTGCCAATCCGGGCCGGGACGCATCCTGGTGCGATAAGCCTGAAGACCTGATGGGCGATATCCAGCGCCAGATGTTCCGTACCTTCTTCGTGAAGTTCCTGGATGAGAAACGGCTGACCCCGCTGGAAATCCTGAATTACGAGGTGCATGCCCGCGTGCTGGATCAGGCGGGCACAACGGTGCAGGGCGCCTTGCAGCGGCTGGCCTCGGTACAGGTGCGCGGCACCAAGCAGACCGCCGTGTCGCGCATGAAGGAATTGATGAACATCGCCGACAATGGTCTGGCGACGCTGGTCAAGGAATCCAAGGGTAACCCGCCGATCAAGATCGGCCCCGGCGGATTGCTGGAGGTTGTTTCCGCCTATAAGGGCCCGCCGGAAGGGCTGTCGCGCGCGCTCTATCGCGCCGTGGCGGCGTATCTGGCCGATGCCAAAAGCTGGGTGGAGAAGCTGGATCGGCTGTTCCAGATGTTCACGCCCGACCTGTCCTTGCGCGAAATGCGGGTCCTGGACAGCTTGGCCGCCGAAATCCTGGCCTCTCCCCTGGCGTTGAAGGAACTGGCGGGGCAGGAGAAGACGCGCCTGGAACTGGTGCTGAATGCGGTCGACCTCTATGTCGGCAATCTGGGGGCAGGGCAGGGGGAACAGCCGGCGGGTGTGAAGGCCCTGTCCATGCTGCTGTCCGAAGGGGTGCTGCCCCGCACGCTGGCCGAACTGCGCCTGGGCCTGTTGCGCCATCTCCATTCCCGTCTGCCGCTGCGCAGCGACCGGGGCATCCGGGATGAGATGGAGGCCACGGTCGAGGTCATTACTTATCTGCGTCAGCATGCGCCGTCCCTTGGCAGGGATGAGGAAGTGCTGGAGGCGCTGGCCCAGCGCGCCGACCGTCTGATCCAGCCGGAGGCGATGTCCGAACTGATCGGTCCCATCCGGGGGGCGGTGACCAAGGCGGAAACGGTCCTGTCCCTGGCAGAGACGGCCCCCGGCGATGCGCCCAAGGCCAAGATCGCCTCATATCTGCGCAGCTTGATCGTGCCGGAGGATTTCATCCGCGAGGTCGGTAACCGGATGGAGGCGATCAAGACGCTGGGCACCATGGCCCGGCGCATCGTGATGTCAGGCATGCCGGCGGCACCCAAGCGGGAAATGGCCGAAATCCTGGACAGCGCTATCTTCGACAGTATCCGCACGGAAATCCTGGCCAACCAGGCCATGCCCTTTGCCGATCGTATCCTGACCATCGTGCGCCTGTGCGGTGGCCTGCCGGAAGGGCGGGCGCGGCAACTGGCGGCGGATCAGCTGACCCAGGCGCTGAAGCGGCCGGAATTCATATTGAACTATCTGGAACGCTTCCCCGGCGCCACCGAACGCCGCGACGCCTATTTCAAGCTGTGCAATGCCATGCTGGAATCCGGGCTGGTGGATAAGTCGCTGCTGCCGATGGGGTAGGTCAGGTCGAGCAGAGCGAGCCCTGACAGATCAGGCTTTTAATCCATTGCTGTCAGGGCTCGCTACGCTCGACCTGACCTACGGCAATGCGTATTGCGACCGTAACTTTCTTTCCTCTGCGTGCCCCGCAGAGCAGAAATCTGATCCACGCGCAGCGATGCCCCATTGACGGGCACCTTCCAAATCCATAGCTTCGACGGCGGGTCACACCCCCCCAACGGGGTGCTACTATTCTGGAAGGAATAGCCATAATGGCTGCGCCGAAGCCGGGCAATCGCCCCGCTAATCCGCAATTCTCGTCGGGCCCCTGCGCCAAGCGCCCCGGCTGGACGATCGAAGCCCTTAAGGGCGCCCTGACGGGCCGCTCGCACCGCTCCAAGCCCGGCAAGGCCAAGCTGGAGCAGGTGATTTACCTCTCCAAAGAAATTTTGGGCATCCCCGCCGATTATCGGCTGGGCATTGTTCCCGCTTCCGACACCGGCGCCGTTGAAATGGCCCTGTGGTCGCTGCTGGGCGCCCGTGGCGTCGACATGCTGGCCTGGGAATCCTTCGGCAAGGATTGGGTCACCGACGTCGTCAAGCAGTTGAAGCTGACCGATGTCCGCCAGATGGTCGCCGGTTACGGCGCGCTGCCCGACCTCACCGCCGTGGATTTCTCCCGCGATGTCGTCTTCACCTGGAACGGCACCACCTCGGGTGTCCGCGTCGCCGATGGCGACTGGATATCCTCCGACCGCGAAGGCCTGACCATCTGCGACGCGACGTCCGCCGCGTTCGCCATGGACCTGCCCTGGGACAAGCTGGATGTCGTCACCTGGTCCTGGCAGAAGGTGCTGGGTGGTGAAGCCGCGCACGGCATGATCGCCCTCAGCCCCCGCGCCGTTGACCGGCTGCTGAACTACAAGCCGGCCTGGCCGCTGCCGAAGATTTTCCGCATGGCCAGCAATGGCAAGCTGTCGGAAGGCATCTTCAAGGGTGAGACGATCAACACCCCGTCGATGATCGCCGTCGAAGACGCGCTGGACGGTCTGAACTGGGCCAAGTCGGTGGGCGGTCTGGAAGGGCTGATCGGTCGCTCTGAAGGTAACCTGAAGGCCGTGGCCGACTGGGTTGCCAAGACCGACTGGGTCGATTTCCTGGCCGACACGGTGGATAGCCGTTCCTGCACCTCCATCTGTCTGAAGATCGTCGACCCCTGGGCGACCGAACAGCCGGCAGAGGCGCAGGCCGAGATCGCCAAGAAGCTGACCAGCCTGCTGGAAAAGGAAGGCGTGGCGCTGGACGCCGGTTCCTACCGCGATGCCCCGCCGGGCATCCGCATCTGGGGCGGCGCCACCGTCGAGAATGCCGACATCGTGGCCCTGCTGCCCTGGCTCGACTGGGCCTACCAGACGGTCAAGGCCGGCTGATTTCTTGATTTGACGGGGTGACCCTCACCCTCCCATCGCTTGGCAGCGATGGGCCCCTCCCTCTCCCGCCAGGCGGTAGAGGGGCAGATTTCGCCCCTCGCCCACGATAGTGGGAGAGGGAGGGGCCCGCCCGCAACGCGGGTGGGAGGGTGAGGGGACCCCGCTTGCCCATACATCCCGCATCTTCATGCGAAGGACATTCCCATGCCCAAGGTTCTGATTTCCGACAGCCTGTCCCCCCGCGCCGTAGAGATTTTCAAGGAGCGCGGCGTTGAGGTTGACGTCAAGGTCGGTCTGAAGCCCGATGAGCTGAAGGCCATCATCGGCGAGTATGATGGTCTGGCCATCCGGTCCAACACCAAGGTGACCAAGGATATCCTGGCTGCTGCCACCAACCTGAAGGTTGTCGGTCGCGCCGGTATCGGTGTTGATAATGTGGACATCCCCGCCGCCACGGCCCGTGGTGTGGTCGTGATGAACACGCCGTTCGGCAATTCCATCACCACTGCCGAACATGCCATCGCCATGATGTTCGCGCTGGCCCGTGAAATCCCGGCGGCCAACGCCTCCACCCATGCCGGCAAGTGGGAAAAGAACCGCTTCATGGGCGTGGAGCTGTTCGGCAAGGTGCTGGGCGTCATCGGCTGCGGCAATATCGGCGGCATCGTCGCCGACCGGGCTATCGGCCTGAAGATGAAGGTCATCGCCTTCGACCCGTTCCTGTCGCCCGAACGCGCCACCGAGATCGGCGTGGAGAAGGTGGAACTGGAAGAGCTGCTGAAGCGCGCCGACTTCATCACCCTGCACACGCCGCTGACCGAGGCGACCAAGGGTGTGCTGGACGCCAAGGCCCTGGCCAAGACCAAGAAGGGCGTGCGCATCATCAATTGCGCCCGTGGCGGCCTGATCGTGGAAGAGGCCCTGCAGGCCGCCATCGAAGCTGGTCACGTTGCCGGTGCCGCCCTTGACGTGTTCGCGGAAGAGCCGGCCAAGGCCCATCCGCTGTTCGGCAATGAAAAGGTTGTGGCCACGCCGCACCTGGGCGCCTCCACGACTGAAGCGCAGGAAAATGTCGCCCTGCAGGTGGCCGAACAACTGGCCGACTATCTGGTGAATGGCGCCGTCGTCAATGCCTTGAACATGCCGTCCGTCACGGCGGAAGAGGCCCCGCGCCTGCGTCCCTATATGAAGCTGGCCGAACAGCTGGGCGGCTTCGTGGGCCAGCTGATCGACGGCAGCCTGAAGGGTGTGGCCATCGAGTATGAAGGTCAGGCCGCGACGCTGAACACCAAGCCGCTGACCGCCATCGTGCTGAAGGGCCTGCTGGGCCCGCTGATGGAATCGGTGAACATGGTCAACGCCCCCGTCATCGCCAAGGAGCGTGACATCAAGGTGGCCGAGACCAAGCGCACCAATGACGGCGATTATCAGACGCTGGTCCGCATCATCGTCACCACCGACAAGGGCACCAACAGCGTCACCGGCACCCTGTTCGGCGGCGACAAGCCCCGCCTGGTGGAAATCGACGAAGTGCCGATCGAAGCCGAGGTCACGCCCTTCATGCTGTTCGTCCGCAATGAGGACAAGCCGGGCTTCATCGGCAAGCTGGGCACGACGCTCGGTAATGAAAGCGTCAACATCGCCACCTTCCACCTGGGCCGCACGGCGCCGGGCGCCAACGCCATCTGTCTGGTGTCCGTCGATCAGAAGGTGGACGACGCCCTGCTGGCCACCATCCGGGCTTTGCCCAGCGTGGTGCGTGCGACGGAACTGACCTTCGCCTGATCCTGACCAGGATCGGCCAAGGGGAGAAGGGAGGGCATTGGCCCTCCCTTTTTCTTTGTGCGCGATGTCAGGCCGGTGTCGCACCGGGTGGGCGCAGATAGGCCAGCATGTGCGCGACATAATCGGCCTTGCCCAGCGGAATGCTGTGATGGCGCAGGATCGTGTAGGCCGTTGTCAGGTGAAAATAGAACTGCGGCAGGCACCAGTCCCGGGCATATTGTTCAGGTGACATGTCAAAGACCATGCCGTTGGGCAGGGCCAGCGCGATGGTGCGCCCATCATGCCGGTCCAATGCGCTTGGCTCCAGTCCCGTCAGGAAACCGATCGCCGCCGACAGGCATTCCCGCGCCTGGACCCAGTTGCCGGGATCGGCATTGGCGTTCCAGCCCTGCTGACGCACGGCCAGCAGCGTATCAGGCAGGGCGACGCCTTGAAGACGGTAAAATGGCTCCTGCGCCTGGAAACAGGCAAAGCGGATTTGTGCGGCCAGAGGATACATGTCAGGTGCCAGCCGATTCGACAGCAGTGCGTCGGTATCCGTCCCCTGATGGGCCTGCGCCTTGTCCAGCCAGCCGCCCATGGCGCGCAGCATCTGCGTGAAGGTCGGCACCAGAAGCTCATGCAATGACATTTCATCCCTCGTCCGGTTGATCGTCCCCGGACTGTAGCGCCTATGCACGGCACCCGCACCATACCGCCGATGCCGGTGCCCTTCTTCCTATCCGAAAGTGATGTGTTCGGTGGAAAATCGTAACCATGGTGTTCGACAGTTTGTGCTATGTAGTCTGTCGGACCCGGCGGACCCGGGCCCTTGATCGGACAACCCCTGAGACGCAAGGCCTTTGCAGATGAAGTACGGCAGCGAATCGAGCAATCTCTCCGGCGCTGGCAAGAGCGAGGTGTCCTCCGCCTTGCAGGAAATCAGCCGTGAGTTGGAAGGCCTGCGGACCGAAATTGAGAAGGTCGGCACGGTGGCGCAGCAGATTGACGCCATCGCCAAGCAGACCAATCTGCTGGCCCTGAACGCCACCATCGAAGCCGCCCGCGCGGGCGAAGCCGGCAAGGGCTTCGCGGTCGTGGCCGGCGAAGTGAAGAACCTGTCGGGCCAGACCGCCGCCGCAACGGCGGAAATCTCTGCCGTGCTGCAGAGCCTGACCAAGCGCACCCAGCATCTGGGCCAGCTGGTCGAGCGCGCCATCACCCACGCCTGATCGCGTGTTGTGACATTGTAAGGGGCGGTGCCGGCGACGGCGCCGCCCTTTGCGTTTATTGTCCTGTCGATTGCCCTCACCCTCCCGTTGTCTGACGACAACGGGCCCCTCCCTCTCCCACTCACGTGGGCGAGGGGCGCAACCTTGATTTCGCCCCTCTACCGCTTGCGGGAGAGGGAGGGGCCCAAGCCTGCCAAGGCTTGGGAGGGTGAGGGAGCACCAGCCCTGCCGAGGAACCACAAGAATGACCCGCCCCATCCTGATCATTGGCGCCGGCCCTGCGGGTCTGATGGCGGCAGAAATCCTGGCGGGCGCGGGCCACCTCGTGGAAATCCATGACGCCATGCCCAGGCCGGCGCGCAAGTTCCTGATGGCGGGGCGCGGGGGGCTGAACATCACCCATTCTGAACCGCTGGACCGGTTCATTACCCGCTATGGTGCTGCCCGTCCCTTCATGGACCCGCTGATCCGGGCCTTCACGCCCGCCGACCTGCGCGACTGGTGCCATGGGCTGGGGGTGGAGACATTTGTCGGTTCCTCCGGTCGGGTGTTCCCGAAAAGCTTCAAGGCGTCCGTCCTGCTGCGCGCCTGGCTGCAACGGCTGGACGGGTTGGGGGTGAAGCTGTTCACGCGCCATCGCTGGACCGGTTGGGCCAATGACGGGGCCGTGTCGTTTGACACCCCGACGGGTCCGCAGACGGTCCAGGCCGCCGCCACCATCCTGGCGCTGGGTGGGGCCAGCTGGCCGCGGCTGGGCTCCGATGGCGGGTGGAGTGCGCTGCTGGCGGCGCGCGGTGTGCCGCTCGCCCCGTTCCGCCCGTCCAACAGCGGCTTTGATGTCACCTGGAGTGCCGGGTTCCTGGAGCGGGCGGAGGGTGAGCCACTGAAGCGCATCGCCCTGACCTTCAAGGACCGAACCGTCCCCGGTGAATTGGTCGTCACGCGCACGGGGCTGGAAGGTGGGGCGCTTTACGCCCTGTCGGCGCCGCTGCGCGACGCGATTGAGCGGGAAGGCGAAGCGGTGGTGCATCTGGACCTGAAGCCCGACCTGACGGGGCCGCAGGTGCAGAACAAGCTGGCGCGCACCCCGCCCGCCGACAGTCTGGCCAACAAGTTGCGCAAGGGCCTGACCCTGGGGCCGCCCACCGGTGCCCTGATCCGGGAATTCGCGGGCGATGTTGATCTGGGTCGAACCACCAATCTGGCGGCACTGGTCAAGGCCCTGCCGGTGACCCTGTCCGGACAGCGGGGGCTGGACCGGGCCATCTCCAGCGCGGGCGGCATCAAGCTGTCGGCCCTGGACGGCAATCTGATGCTGTCATCACTGCCGGGCGTCTTTGCCTGTGGCGAGATGCTGGATTGGGAGGCGCCGACGGGCGGATACCTGCTCCAGGGCTGCTACGCGACGGCGGTGGCGGCGGCCAGGGGGGTGGAGCGGTTTATGGCGGATCAGACGAAACAAATGTAGGTCAGGTCGAGGCGCCAAGCCTCGCCCTGACAGAACATGCTTTCAATCCTTATCTGTCAGGGCTCGCCTGCGGCTCGACCTGACCTACGGTTTTGGCGGCCGGCGCTTTACTTGCCCGACGACACCGCTCGGCGAAGGCGCCTGATCCCCACCCAGACGGCGGCGACGATGGTCGGCACGGCAATGCCGGTCATCATCGCCTTGGGCGGCAGGCCGCCAATGGTGGGCAGGCCATCCACCACGTACTTCACCAGCCCCAGCAGATAATAGGAGATGGCGAAGACCGACAGGCCTTCGACCGCTTCCTGAATACGCAGCTGGGTGCGGGCGCGGTGTTCCAGGCTTTTCAGGATTTCGGCGTTCTGTTCCGCCCGCTGCACATCCACACGGGTGCGCAACAGCGAACTGGCGCGGCTGATCCCGGCGGCCAGTTCGCCCTGACGCCGGGCCACCGCCTCACAGGTGCGGACGGCGGGGCGGAAACGGCGTTCCAGGAAGACGCCGAGGCGCTGCAGGCCCGGTATCCGTTCCTCCCGCAATTCCTCCACCCGCCGTTCGACCAGTTCGGCATAGGCGGTCGTGGCCCCGAACCGGTAGCGGCAGCGCACCGACAGGGCTTCGGCTTCCGCCGCCAGACGGGTCAACGCATCCAGCAGACCATGTTCTTCCGCTAGATTGCCGCCCAGGGCGGTGCGGGCCACGATGCCCTCCAGACGCTGTTCCAGACTGGCCAGCTCCGGCCCCGCCTCCCGCGCCAGGGGCAGGCCCAGCAGCGCGGTCATGCGGTAGGTCTCAATCTCCAGCAGGCGCTGGATCACACGGCCGGCATGGCTGGCCGACAGCGCCTTGTCGCGGACCAGGACGCGGGTATGGCCGTCGCTGCCCAGGTGGAAATCGGTCCAGACCAGCGCTTCGCCTCCCGCCACCTCGCTGCCCAGCAGCTCTCCGCGCGGGAAGATGGCCGACAGGCTGTCGGGCGTGTGATGCGGGTTCCTATCCGGCTCCAGCCGCAGATGGCAGGCCACCAGACGCGGCCCCGGCAGCCGCGAGGTCCAGTCGGCCAGACGCGGGGACAGGGCCGACCATTCCCCCGCCTCACCCGGTGCCATGTCGGCGATGGTGACGGCGGTGAATTCGGTGTGGCGTTCCCATTTTACGGTGCGGCCATCGACCAGCAGCTGCACCTGCCGCAGTTCCAACCCTGGCAGGGGCAGACCGACATCGCGGCACAGCGCCAGCAGGTGGGCATGATCAGCCCCCAGCTCCCCCGTCAGATGGGCAAGATGGGTAACGCGCGCCGGGGTCGTGATCCGCATGTGCGGACGCGCGTGCAACTCGTCATTCAGCTGCGTGCGTTGGGGATGGTCCCTTCCGTCGCGCCCGTCCGGTGCCATCGCCATGAAGTTCCCCCGGTTCATTATTCTGATTATGGTTAACTATGACGTGGGCAGTGATGATGCGCCATGAGACATGTTGGCAAGATGCTCGTCAGGCCCGCACCCCGGAACCGCGTGATGCCGATTGGACACGCGCCCAGAAATGCGCGCCCGTCTGAAAGCCGATGGTGCCGGCGTATCCGACCGTTTCAAGACTGTCGCGGAAGATGGTGCCGATGGATTGGCGCAGGTCCGCCGACAGCAGCGTCTGGGTCCGGATCATCAGGTCGAAGCGACCGGGCCAGACCAGCCCATCCAGCTGCATGGGGCCAAGACGGCTGAAATTCAGGTCCAGAAGGAAGCGCTTGGCGGGGCCACGGCCATCGCCACGCTTCTCGTCTCCCTCCTGTTCCGTCGCGCTGCGCACATGCAACTGGGCGCGCATCACCTGTTCCGGCACGCCGAACGGGATGGGCATGCTGCGCCAGCCGTCGGGCGTTGGTTCCGCCGCCTGCCGTGCCGCCGCCTGGAAATCTTCCCGCAATTGGGCCAGCAGGCGGGCGCCGCCCCGGCCCTTCAGAATCTCGGTCGCTTCCCCACCCAGCCAGCCCGACGCATCGCCACCGCGCAGGGCCGACAGGAAGAAGGTCAGGTTGGTGGTCAGGCGCTTGCTGGGCTGCGGCAGGATAGTGGCGGCGATGGTGCGGGCCATGGCGGGATCTGCGGCCATCAGGGCCGACATCACCTCCCGCATGGCGGGCCAGTCGCTGCCCTGGCCGGGGTCAAGCGGGGGCAGCATGCTGGCCATATCCCGGTTCTGCGGGATTTCCAGGGACAGGATCAGGTTGGTGCCGGGCGGAAGATCGGTGCGGGCGCGCAGGACCAGGGTGCCCTGCGGCGTGGTCACCACGGGTTGCCCCTGGCTGGTATTGCCGACCAGGGTGCCGGTGACAGAGTTGGCCGGCGCGTCGTCCAGGCCTGCCGGGGTTGCCCCCGCCATCTCCACCGACAGGATACGCAGTTGCACCGGTTGCCCGTTGGGCAGGGGGGCCGGGCGGGGGGGGGGCGGGGGTGCGGACGGTACGGTGGGTGGGGCGGTCGCTGGGGTTGGTGCGTCGCCGCGCAGACGGGCGGTCTGGAGGGTGGGTTCAGCCTCCGGCACCGAAGCAAGGCTGGGGGTGGGTGCCGCACGGGCCGGCTCGCCGCTGGTCTGGGGCATTGTGGGCGCAGACGGACGAGGGGCGTTGCTGCCGGGAGATGTAGCGGCGGGCGCGGGCGTGGCCGGGCCGGTGCGCTCCGGCTTGTCGGGTGTGGCTGCCGGGCTTGTGGGGGGCTGTGCCGCTGGTGCTGGCCTCGCGCCTGGCTGTGTGCCAGCCGGCGTCGTTGCGGGTGCCGTCGGGGGCGATGGCGGCAGGGCGTCACGCGCCCGCGCCACCTGCACCGGCGGGGCGGGGGCTTGTTCCGCCTGACCAGGGATCGGCGGCGGGGAGGGGCGAGTGTCGGTACCGACGGGAGGTATGGCGGGTGCTGTCGGTTGTGCCGGACCGCCGGGCACCGGTGCCGGTGGCGCGCTGGGTGCGGGTACTGTTGACGGTGCGGTCGGTGGGGGTGAGGGTTGCGGGTCGCGCAGCCGTGCAGCCTGGATCGCCTGTGGCTGTGGCGCGCCGGGTTGGGTGGGTGTTGGCTGTGGCCGTGTCTGTTCCCCCGTCGGTGGGGCCGTGGGGGGGGATGGTGGCTGTCCGTCCCGGATGCGGGCCAGGGGTATCTCACCGGTCTCCGGCTCCGCGCCGGGTGGCTGCGGTGTCACCGGCGGTGGCGACGGGGCCTTGCCGGGGACCGGACTGTCGGGAGCCGGGCCATTCGTTGGGGCGGGGGGTGTCGGGGCCTGACCATAGGCGGGTTTTGCTGCCTCCGGAGCGGGCGCCGTTGAACCGGGCAGCGGCGGGAGGGCTGGTCCTGTCGGTGTGGTGTTGGTCGAGGGCGCTGTTGGCGGCTGGGGTGGCGATGGCTGCCGCGCCCGTGCCAATTCCTGCTCCCCCGCAGCGGCGGGCAGGTCGGGCAGGGGAATGCCGGGTGTGGTCGGTGCGGCGGGGCGGGAGGGAGCAGCCGCAGGCTCAGCGGGCCTTCCGCCACCCGTTGGTATGGGGCTGGGCGTCGGAACCGGTGTCCCCGCCGCCGGCTGTGTCGATGGGGCGGTCGCTGGGGCTGACGGTGCCGCCGACCGCAGCCGTGCTTCCGTTACCGGCGGCGGCTTCGATGGAGGGCTGTCCAGGTCCTGGAAGGAGAACAAGCCGGATGAGGGTGTGGTGGGGATGTTGTACCGCGCCAGACGGGCCAGACGCGCGGCGTCCGGGGCGGGTGGCGTTGTTGGCCTTTCAGCTGCGGGTGCCGGGGGCTGGTCCGGTGTATCGACCGGGGCCGGTGTGGGTTCCGGCGATGGCGGGGCGGCAACACCAGGCTTGGCCCCGACCGCTGGCGCATCACCCAGCAGGGCGGTCAGAGGCGGCAAGGAGGCCGAGCCGGGGAGCGGCACCTGCCCCTGGGTCGGCGCGGGGCTGGACGCGCTGCCCGTGGCGGGGGTGGGCGTCTGGGGAGCAGGCGCGGATGCTGGAGGGTTTATCGTTTCCGCTGTGGCCGCACCGCCGCCGGGCGCCGGCGCCTGTCCCGATGGCGCGGCGGTATTGGCACCGCTGGCGGCGTTGCTGGTGCTGACGGGGGGCGGGGGTGATGGTGCGCGCGGCGTGGCGGCCACGACGATGGCGGCGATGGTGGCCCCAGGCTGAATCTGCGGCAGCGGCTGGGCCGGTGGGGTGGGGGCCGTGGTCTGCGGTGCGGCGGCCTTGTCGGTGGCAGGATTACTCACCGCCGGAGCAGGTGTCTGCGTCTGTGGCGGGGCCAGGGCGGCGGCGCGGGGCGGGGTTCCCGCCACCTGCGGCGGGATGCGCAGGGTGACGGGGCGGTCGGTGGGCAGCGGGGTTGGCGTTTCCACCGACACGTCCCCGGCGGCGGTGCGGATGGTGGCCTTGCCATCCTCCTGTGCCACCACCTGACCGGACACGACCAGCGCGCGGTCAAGTCCCGCCAGCTTGTCCGGCAAGGCACGGATCATGACATCGGCCAGCGGCACCAGACCGGGGCCGGATGGCGCCGGGCCGGAAGTGGTTCCGGCCCCTGTCAGGGCGGGGGGAAGGGGGGCGGACATGGGGGCCGGCCCGCCCGATGGATCAACCCGCCGTCAGCTTCTGTGCCAGCGCCATGATGTCGTGCGCCGCGTCGGAAGTGGGGGAACGGACCAGCAGCGGCGTCTGCGTCTTGATGCTTTCCCGCACCTTCATGTCGCGGCGGATGATGCCGGCCAGTTGCGGCGACTTGCCCAGGAATTTGCGGCAGGCGGCCAGCAGGGTCTCGTACGTCTTGTCGCCTTCGGCCCGCGTCTGCGCCATGTTCACCACGATGCGCAGGTCGGCCATCGGGTTGGCCTGATAAGACAGCTTCAGGAAGGCGTAGGCGTCGGTGATGCTGGTCGGTTCGTCCGTCGTCACCACCAGCGAGATGCCGGCAGGAGCGGTGAAGGTGCGGACATTGCGGTCCACGCCGGCGCCCAGGTCGATGACGATATTGTCGTAGGACCGGGCAAGATCGGTCAGGTCGTTGCGCAGCTGGGTCAATTTTGCCGGGGGCAGATTGGCCAGGCTGCCAGACCCGGAACGGCCGGCAATGATGTCAAACCCACCCTCATTATAGCGGGTGGTGGAACCGGCCAGGGTGACCATGCCGTCGATGACCTGACCCAGGTCCCGCTTGGGCATCAGGCCCAGCTGGATATCGACATTGGCGAGGCCCAGATCGCCGTCGAACAGCAGGGTCTTGCGGCCCAGCTTGCTCAGCGCGTGCGTCAGGCTGATGGAGAAGAAGGTCTTGCCCACCCCGCCCTTACCACTGGCGACGGCCAGAATGTTGCGCTGGCGCAGCGGGGTGACATTGGCGGAGGCGGCCATCATCGCGGACAGGTCGTTCATGCGTGGGTCCCCGTTTGCTTGGCTCGCCGCTGTTCGGCTTGCAGTTCCGGCATCATCATCTTGGCCAAAATTGTCGGCGTCAGGGCGGTCAGCCCGTCGGCAACTTTTGTCGTCGCACTCACATCTGCAAAAGCCAGGCCAGCCTCGTGCGCGGCGGCCAGCAGGCTTCCGTAACGTCTTGCCATGTCCATGCGGGTGGCCAGCAGGCGCCTGACCCCGATGGCACGGAAGGCCTTGGCGATCTCCACCGCCTCCACCGGATCAAGGCCGGCGGGCATGACCAGCACCGGCTCCATATCCGTGGCGGTGACGAATTCCCGCAGATCCTTCATGTCCTGCGCGCTGTAGGGGTTGCGACCGGCGCTGTCGACCAGCACCTGCTCCATCCCCCGTGACACTTCCACCGCGTCCGACAGGGCGGTCGGGTCCTCCACGGTGATCAGGCGCAGTTTCAGCACGCGGGTGAAGGCCTGCAGCTGTTCAATGCCGCCCGCCCGGATCGTGTCGGTTGAAATGACCCCGACGGGACGTTTCTGCAGGGCACAGCGCGCGCACAGCTTGGCGACGGTCAAAGTTTTCCCACCCCCCGGTGGACCGACCAGCATCATGGGGCGGGGTGCTTTGCCATCGGGCAGGGGCTGGAAGCTGAAAACGGCATCCAATGCTGCGGCCATGGCCATCATCGGGTCGCGCGTGTCGAAATCTTCCAGACTATCGACCAGCCGCTGGTTCAGTTCCGCCGGCACGCCATGGCGCAGCAGGGCATCGGCGACGACATCAATAGGTTCCGGGCCTTCGGGTTCCAGGAAGCGCAGGGGATTGGAGGCGGCGACCGGGGCGTGGGTCGCCAGCATGCCCTCATCTTCCTCAATGGCGGCGGTTACGCGGACGCCGACGCCTTCCTCCTCGCGGGTGGCCACGATGATGGCGTCGTCGCCCAGCACCTCGCGGACAAGCCGCATGGCTTCCTGCATGGATGGCGCATGGAACGATTTCAGACGCATGCCGACCCCGCCTTCCCGGCCCTCCAGCCATTGTTGATCCGATGAAACGCCACTATAGCAGCCTTTCCGGCGAAAACCCTATGGCGGTGGAGGATATGTCTCGCCCGCGCCATCATATCTGCCCCAACGTCTTGATCTTGGCCTTGGGATGGATTTCGTTCTGTGACATCACAACCGTGGCCGGACGGAAGCGTTCGATGATGGAGCGCACGAAGGGCCGGATCAGCGGGGAGGTCAGCAGCACTGGCGCCTCACCCTGCATCGCGAACCGTTCGAAGGATTGGCGCACGGCGGTGATGAACTGCTGCAGGCGCGACGGGGCCATGGACAGCTGCCGCTCGTCCCCGTCGCCCACGATGCTTTCCGCGAAGGCCTGTTCCCATTCCGGCGACAGGGTCACCAGTGGGATGAAGCCCAGATCGTTGGTATTGCTGTCCGAAATCTGGCGGGCCAGACGGGCGCGCACATGTTCGGTGATCTGGGTCATGTTGCGGGTATAGGCGGTCGCTTCCGCCACACCCTCCAAAATCGTGGGCAGGTCGCGCACCGACACACGCTCGCCCAGCAGGTTCTGCAACACGCGCTGCAGGCCGCCGATGGTGATCTGGGTTGGGACCACATCGCCCACCAGCTTCTGGTGCTCCTTGCCCATCTCGTCCAACAGCTTCTGCGTCTCCGCGTAGGAGAGCAGGTCGGCCATATTGTCCTTGATGATCTCGGTCAGATGGGTGGTGACGACGGTGGGCGGGTCGACAACCGTATAGCCCTTGAACAGGGCCTCTTCACGGTACGCCCCGTCGATCCACATGGCCGGAAGGCCGAAGGTGGGTTCCGTCGTTGCCTCACCCGGCAGTCCGATCCGGTCGCCACGCGGGTCCATGCACAACAGCATGTTGGGCCGCACATCGCCCCGGCCCGCCTCAATCTCTTTGATGCGGATCAGGTAGGTGTTGGGCGGCAGTTGCAAATTATCCTGGATGCGGACGGCGGGCATGATAATGCCGATCTCACCCGCCAGCTGCCGGCGCAGGCCCTTGATCTGATCGGTCAGACGGTGGCCGACCTCCGAATTGATCAGCGACAGAAGGCCATAACCCAGTTCCAGACGGACAAGGTCGATGGCCAGGGCCGTTGAGATCGGTTCATCGGCAACAGGAGCGGGGGCGGCGGTCGCAGCGGCCTGCGTCTCCTGCTCCGCCTCCATCGCCTGACGCATCATCTTGGTTTTCGGCAGGTAATAGGCGGCGGCGGCCAGACCGATGGCCAGCAGGCCGAACGGGATCTTCGGCATGCCGGGCAGCAGGCCGATGGCCAGCACAACGGCCGAGGTCAGGCCCAGGGCGGTGGGATAGAAGGTCAGCTGCCCGAACACGGCCTTGTCGGTCGAGCCGGTGGAGCCCGACTTCGACACCATAAGACCGGCGGCCAGCGAGACCAGCAGGGCCGGGATCTGCGACACCAGACCGTCACCGACCGTCAGCAGCGTGTAGGTCTGGCCGGCCTCCAGGAACTTCATGTCCTTCTGGGCGATACCGATGATCATGCCGACGATGATGTTCAGGAAGGTGATGACCAGACCGGCCACGGCGTCGCCGCGCACGAACTTGGACGCACCGTCCATGGCGCCGAAGAACTGGCTTTCATCTTCCAGTTCCTTACGGCGCTTACGGGCCTCCGCTTCTTCGATCAGGCCAGCGGACAGATCGGCGTCGATAGCCATCTGCTTGCCGGGCATGGCGTCCAGGGTGAAGCGGGCGGCCACTTCGGCGATACGGCCCGAACCCTTGGTGATGACGCTGAAATTCACCAGCATCAGGATGCCGAACACGGTCACGCCGATGATGAAGTTGCCGCCCATGATGAATTGGCCGAACGTCGCGATGACGTGGCCGGCAGCGTCCACCCCCTCATGCCCGTGCCCCAGGATCAGGCGGGTCGATGCCAGGTTGAGCGCCAGCCGCAACATGGTGCTGACCAGCAGGATGGTGGGAAAGCTGCTGAATTCCAGGGGCTTCTGGATCGACAACACCGTCATCAAGATCAAGACGGAGAAGGCAAAGGAAATGGTCAGGCCCACATCCAGAAGGAAGGTGGGCAGGGGAAGGATCAGGACCACCACGATGGTCAGGATGGCAATCGCGAACCCAACCTCGCCGCGTTTCAGCGACTGGCCGATAAGGCGCAGAGCATCCTGGGCGGAGCCTACATTCGTCTGCGGTTGGTCGGTCATGGGCGGTGGTCTTAAATCTCTGTATTAGGGACGGTCGGGATCAGTGGGCGGGCGGTCATCCCACCGCCCGGTCATCCTCCACCCCGCCGGCCGGCGGCGGTACCGCCAAGCCACCCTCGCTATACTCCTTCAGCTTGTTGCGCAGGGTGCGGATGGAGATACCAAGGATATTGGCGGCATGGGTGCGGTTGCCCAGCGTGTGTTTCAGCGTATCGATGATCAGATCGCGTTCAACATCGGCAACGGTACGCCCCACCAGGGCCTGCGTCGCCGACCCGCCGGTCAGGAAGCTGCTGCCGGCATCGGCCACCGGGATGACCGGAGCGGGCGGGGGATAGGGCTGCGGTGCGTAAGGCTGCGGCGAATAGATGGAGGCATTGCCATAGGTATTGGCGGCGCGGGCTGCCGCCGGCATCACCGGCTGCGGCGGGGGCGCCGGCTGATAGACGACAGCTTGCGGGGCGGGCGTTGGCGTCGGCGCATAGGTCGGATCGGCACCCGTCAGCAGGATGGCGTCGGTCCCGATATCCGTTCCGCGCGACAGCAGGACGGCGCGATGCATGGTGTTTTCCAGCTCACGCACATTGCCGCGCCAGTGATGCGACTGGAGCAGAGCCATGGCCGCCGGGCCGACAGTGCGCTCCGGCAGGCCGTTGGCCTCGGAATATTTCGTCGCGAAATGCTGGCACAACAGGGCGATATCGTGCGGACGGTCGCGCAGCGGCGGCAGCTGCAGGGCCACCACGTTCAGGCGGAAATACAAATCCTCGCGGAACCGCCCGGCCTTGGCTTCCGACAGCATGTCACGGTTGGACGTGGCCAGAATGCGGATATCGACCTTTACGGGCGTGTTGCCGCCCACGCGGTCGATCACCCGCTCCTGAATGGCGCGCAGCAGCTTGGCTTGCAGGCGCAGGTCCATTTCCGAAATTTCGTCCAGCAGCAGGGTGCCGCCATTGGCCTCTTCAAACTTGCCGATGCGCCGGGCGACGGCACCCGTGAAGGCGCCCTTCTCATGCCCGAACAGCTCGCTTTCCAGCAGGTTTTCCGGGATGGCGGCACAGTTGACGGAGACGAAAGGCGCCCCCGATCGCCGGCTTTTGCGGTGCAGGTAACGGGCCATCAGCTCCTTACCCGTCCCGCTTTCGCCGGTGATCAGGACCGATGCGTCGCTTGGCGCGATCTGATCGGCCAGCGACAGAGTAGCGGCCATGGCGGGGTCGCGGCTGACGATGGCGTGGCTTTCCTCCGCCACCGCCTCCAGCACGGCGGCGATCAGGTTCGCGTCGGGGGGCAGGGGGATATACTCCTTGGCACCCGCCCGGATGGCCTTCACGGCGGCCTGGGCATCGGTGCCCACGCCACAGGCGACGACGGGAACCGCGAAGCGTTCATTCTTCAAGGCATCAACCAGGATGCGCACATCCAGCTTGACGTCGATCATTACCAGATCGGCGCCCTGGCCGGTGCGCAAGGCGTTCAGCGCCCCCTCGATACTATCGGTATGCGCGACCTTCGCCCCCTTTTGCAGGGCGATCTTGCCGGCGGCGCTGATATAGCCTTCGAGTGTTCCCACGATCAGAAGACGCATCGTCTTACCCTTTCACTCACCGGTCCGGTCGTTCAAACAGAAATCATTCATAATTGGTCAGCCGCAATTCGGGCGGCAGCACCGTATTGATCATCACCTCCAGCCGGCGGGGATTTTCCTGCCGCGCCACCGAACCGGCAGCCAGCAGGTAAAGCCCGTCGACCAGCGCCTCACGTTCCGCATTGCGGTCGATCTTGGCGGCGAGCGGCGAGAAAACCATGGAGCCCAGGATGGCCCCGTAAAAGGTGGTGATCAGCGCCACGGCCATGGCGGGACCAACGGTTGACGGGTCCGACAGGTTGCCCAGCATCTGCACCAGACCGACCAGCGTTCCGATCAGGCCCATGGCGGGCGCCACCTCCGCCGCACGGCGCATCACGGCGGATGCAGTGCGGGCGCGTGACAGGTTCGCCTCGATTTCCGTGCGCAGGATGCGTTCGGCGTCATCGGCGGGCAGACCGTCGGCAATCAGTTCCACCGCCTTGGACAGAACCGGCCAGGCCTTTGTGCTTTTGGCCAGCGGCTGGAGTGCCAGGGGGCCGCTACGGCGCGCGAACTCTGCCAATGACAGGGCCGTCTGCGCCGCCGCACGCGGGTCGGGCGTATTGGCGATCATGGTGGAGGACAGCGCCTTGATCGCCGCCTTCATGTCGGGCAGGGAGAAGGAAATGGTGGTGATGGCCGCCGTACCGCCTAGCACGATCAGGATCGACGGAACATCGACGAACGATCCCAATCCGCCACCACCCATGAACAGCGCGCCCAGCACCAGCAGCAGGCCCGACGACAGGCCCACGATGGTCGCAAGGTCCAGCCGCCGGCGCATGCGCGGCAGCGGCGGAACCTTGGCTGCCGGCATGGGGGCAGGTGCGGGGGCCGCCGCCGCTACCGGTTGCGGCGGCGGTGCAGGTGGTGTTGTGCGGCTGCGGTTGGGGATGCGGTCGCTCATGCGCTACGCCCGCTCCGTCTTGATGATTTCGGTCATGGTCACGCCCAGCCGGTCTTCCACGACCACCACTTCGCCGCGCGCCACCAGCCGGTTGTTCACATAGATGTCGATGGCCTCACCCACCTTGCGGTCCAGTTCCACCACGGCACCCTTGTTCAGGCGCATCAGGGTGCTGACTTGCATGTTGGTCTTGCCCAGCACGGCGGAAATCTGCACCGGGATGTCGTAGACGGACTCCAGGTCCTTGACGACGGGCAGCGCTTCCAGCTCCCCGCCGCCGCCGCCGCGGTTATTCTCGAAATCGCTCAGCGACATGTCGTCCTTGGCGGCCATCTCAGCCCCTATCCGCGCCGTTTATGATGTTCAGCATGCTCACAGCGTCACCTCACGTTTGGGTGCAAGGATCACATCCTTCGGCCCACCGGGGAAATCCGCCAGGACGTCGCCGGCAATACGCTCGATCTCCGTCCACAGCCGTCCGACCTCGCGCTCCGCGCCGCCGGCGGCCCAATCCACCTTCACATCCATCTGGCTCAGCTTCGGGTCGGCCAGGACGGTAACCTGTCCGGCGAAGCCATGGCGCAGGGCCATGTCGTCGATACGTCCGCGCAGCTCATCGAACCAGCGTTCATTGACGCGGAAAACCAACTTAGGTTCTTCCACCAGTTCTTCCATGAAGGCGGCGATCACCACTTCGATCTCCGCCAGACCCTGCCGCTCCACCAGACCGGGCCACAGCTTGCGCATGATGGCCAGGGCGATGCGGGCGGTGTTGTCCTGCCGCATCTGCGCCTGCGCGTTCTGCACCGTCACCAGCTGCTTCAGGCTGTTCTCCACGCTGCGGAGCGCATTGGACAGTTCCTGTTGCGCCTCGACCTCTGCCTGCTGCCGGCCCTGCTGGATGCCTTCGGCCAGGGCGGCGGTGCGCGCCTGATCCTTGGCCATCTTCACCTGCTGCTGCAGCTGCTCCACGCTGAAGGTGGGCGGTGGCGGCGGGGGTGGTGGGGCCGGCGGCAGTTCGGGCTCGGGTTCGGGCGGCGGGGCAACGGCCTTTGCCGCGCCCCCAAACCCGTCCTCGAAATCCTTTTCGAACAAAAACTTCTGAATGGTTGCCATGCCTCAGAAGCCTCAATTTTCCGTGTAGAGCCAGTTGCGGATGATCGACACAGCCTCTTCGGGGTGTTTTTCCACAATCTCACCCACCTTGCGCAGCGAGGAGGCGCGGACACGGCCATCGACACGGTTGATGTCGATCATCTGCTCCAGTTCCTCGTTGGCCTGCGCCGCCTCCATGGCCAGTTCGCGGGCCAGCGCACCGCCACCGGGGCCGGCCAGCTGCGGCACACCGCTGCCATCGGACAGAAGATCGGGCTCCTCATCCAGCTGCGGCGACCGGTCCAGGGCGCGGGTCACCAGCGGCTTGATCACCAGCAGGATCACCAGGATCGCGACGATGGCCAGGATCAGCGTTTCCGCAATGCGGATCACGTCAGCCTTCGGCATGCCGAAGATCGTGTCCTCCATGGCGGCCAACTCATCCTCCGGCCGCGAGAACTGCATGGAGATCACTTCGACATTGTCGCCACGCGACGGATCGACACCGACCGCCGACTGCACCAGCCGTTGCAGCTGCGCCAGTTCGGCGTCGCTGCGCGGCGTGTAGGTGCGGGTGCCATCCTCGGCAGTGGTATAGTTTCCATCGACCAGCACGGCGACCGACATGCGGCGAACCTGGCCCGTCTCACGCTCATGCACCTTGGTGGTCTTGGAAATCTCGTAATTCACCGTCTCTTCGGAACGGTTCTTCTTCTCCGAATTGGCGCCGGCGATGCTGTTGGCGGCGTCCGCGTTGGGCAGGTTGTTGGCCACCGTGACGGGATCGACGCCGTCGCGGTTGGTGCTTTCGCTGTTTTCCGTCACCGATTGCGTGCCGCGCACCACCTGACCTTCGGGATCATAGATCTCGCTGTTGGTGGTGATGCGGTCGAAATCCATTTCGACCGAAACCTGCGCCTGCACGCGGCCCTGGCCGACGGAGCGGCCCAGCAATTCCTCGATGGTCTGCGTCAGTTCGCGTTCGCGCGCCAGACGCCGTTCCTCCGCGCCGGCGGCCATGGCCTCCGGCGTGTTGGGGCGCAGGCCGCGCGACAGCAGATTGCCCTTGTCATCCAGGATGGAGACGTTGGCCGGCTCCATCTGCGGTACGGCGGTTGCCACCAACTGCTGGATGGCCGCGACCTGTTCCTTGGACAGCGGCTTGCCCGGACGCAGTTTCAGCAGGACAGAGGCCGTGGCCGTCTGCGCCTGCCGTGCGAACAGTTCACGCTTGGGCAGCACCAAATGCACGCGGGCATTCTGCACCTGCTGCAAGGTCTGGATGGAGCGGACAAGCTCACCTTCCTTGGCGCGCAGCTGCTGCATCTGCTGCTGGAAGGCGGTGGTGCCGAGGCCTTCCGGCTGATTGAAAATCTCGTTGCCGACATTGCCGCCGCTGGGGATGCCCTGCTGCGCCATCATCATGCGCAGGCGGCCCACCTGTTCGGCCGGCACCTCGATCCGCGTGCCGTCGGGCGATGCCTTGTACGGGATCTGCTGTGCTTCCAGCTGTTGCACGATGGCGCCGCCATCGGCGGGCGACAGGTCGCTGTATAGCAGCGACAGGGTCGGTGTTGACCATTGCCCCGCGAAGAAGACGATGGCGCCGATGGTGACAAGCACGGCGGCCCCGATCCCCGCCAGGCGCAGGGTGCCGAGATTCCGCAAGGTTTGCAGAAACGACTCCACGTGGATCATCTCCTGTCAGGCGAGGGCACTTTGAGGCACAAAATACTAGCGTTTTCCCGCCTTTACGAGGTGCTTTGCATCCGGATCGTGAAGTTTGGCGGTGTCAACTGGGCAATTTTTGCCCGATTCGCTGGCACTGTGACATGAAAAGCACGCCTCGTGCAATGTACAAGAGGGATAGATGCAGGTGGCTTTGCGGAATGCAAAAAGCCCCGGCCCTGTCCCGGTTAAGCGGAACAGAAGCAAGGGCGGTGCCAGGATGGGGGCATTTCAGGGGTGGGAGAACCATTCCCTGGTCGCGGCATCCGCCGGATAGAACAGCTCCACCCGCAGGTTCTGCAGCCCCGCATCCAGCGGCGTGCCCACCATGGCAATGATGGAGAATAGCGACAGGCGCACCCCATCCTTGTGGAAGCGGGTGTACAGGGTGGGGGCATCCGGCAGCCCGTCCCCAAATGGCGCGCCCAGCGCGGCCAGGGCGGGGTCGGCCAGCAGATCGGCAAACGGGTCTGCGCCCACGGCCTGCACCGGGTCCTCCAGCAGGGCCTCCGCCTTGATGCGGCGGATCATCCAGGCCGCGACCTCCGCCCAGTTTTCCACCAAGCCCCGCATGTCCGGCGACAGCAGCAGGCGGACCAGATTGGGGTTCGGCATCTGGGCGATGGCAGGGCCGGCCAGGAAGCCCAGCAGGCGTTGCGCCCCGTCATTGGCCTGGATCAGGTTATAGTGTCGGTCCACGACGACGGCGGGAAAGGGTGACTGCGTTTCCAGCATATGGGTGATGGCAGCCTTCACCGGGGCCATTTCCGGGGCGTCCAGGGGTGAGCTGTCCCAGGCCGGGGCGAAGCCGGCGGCCAGCATCATGGCGTTCTGGTGGCGCAGCGGCACCGACAGGGCCGTGGCCAGTTGCAGCACCATCCCCCGTGAGGGTCGCGACCGTCCCGATTCCAGGAAGGACAGGTGCCGCTGACTGGTATTGCAGCTCAGTGCCAAATCCAGCTGGCTCAACCCCCGCGAGGCGCGCCAACGCTTCAGCAGTGGGCCGAAAGCCTCGGCATTGTTGATGCGGCGGCGCGGGGTGGGCTGGCGGGCGGGGCTGGACATAGGGCACCTGTGCGGTCGTGACACCGCCCTTTTCCCATGCGCTATGGGGCCTGTCGATTACATCACAGGTAATGAACGCCGACAGGCTCGCCATTCGCGACCCATCCGCGCTAAGGTCGGGCACCTGTCCCGCCGCCGGAAGCCTGCCGCCCCATGTCCGCCGATCCCGGTTTCATCCATCTGCGTGTCCATTCCGCCTATTCGCTGGCCGAAGGGGCCATCAAGACCAAGGAACTGGTGAAGCTGTGCAAGAAGCACGGCTATCCGGCGGTGGGTGTCACCGATACGGGCAATCTGTTCGGCGCGCTGGAATTTGCCATGGCAGCGTCCGACGATGGCATTCAGCCCATCATCGGCTGTCAGGTCTGGGTCACCCCGTTCGGGCCGCAGAAGAAGGTAGCGGGCCGCGTGCTGGGGCCCGGTGCCGATCAGCTTGTGCTGCTGGTACAGAGCGAGCAGGGCTACCGCAACCTGATGCGGCTGGTCTCCGTCGCCTTCATGGAGACGGAAACGGGTCTGCTGCCACAGGTCTCGCTGGACAAGTTGGAGGGGCTGACGGATGGCCTGATCTGTCTGACGGGCGGGGTCGGAGGCGGCCTGAACCGTCTGCTGCTGGATGGGCAGAAGCCGCACGCACTGGACCTGCTGGAGCGGCTGAAGGCCCTGTTCCCGGACCGGCTCTATATTGAGCTGATGCGCCATGTGGAGGGGCCGCTGGCCCAGGCGGAGGATAAGGTAGAGGCCGATCTGATCGATCTGGCCTACGCGCATGACATCCCGCTGGTTGCCACCAACGATGCTTATTTCGCCGACGCCTCCATGTATGAGGCGCACGATGTCCTGCTGTGCATCGCCGACGGCGCCTATGTGATGCAGGAGGAGCGCCGCCGCGTTTCCCCCCATCATTATTTCAAGTCACCGCAGGAGATGCGGGAGCTGTTCGCCGACATTCCGGAAGCGGTGGACAACAGTGTCGTCATCGCCCGGCGCTGCGCCTACATGCCGCGCAAGGTCAACCCGATCCTGCCGCCCTTCGCCAGTGCCAATGGGCGGGAAGAACCGGACGAGCTGCGCGCCCAGGCCCATGATGGCCTGACCTACCGCCTGAACAAGTATGTCTTCACCAGCGGCATGGCGACCGACGAAAAGGAAAAGATCGAGAAGGAGTACAGGGCGCGCCTGGATTTTGAGCTGGAAACCATCATCAAGATGAAGTTCCCCGGCTATTTCCTGATCGTGTCGGACTTCATCAAATGGGCCAAGGACAGTGGCATTCCCGTGGGGCCGGGCCGTGGCTCGGGTGCCGGCAGCCTTGTCGCCTGGTCACTGTTGATTACCGACCTTGATCCCATCCGCTATGGCCTGCTGTTCGAACGCTTCCTGAACCCGGAACGCGTGTCGATGCCCGACTTCGATATCGATTTCTGCCAGGATCGCCGTGAAGAGGTGATCAAGTATGTGCAGCAGAAATACGGCACCGACAAGGTCGGGCAGATCATCACCTTTGGTAAGTTGCAGGCCCGCGCCGTGGTCCGCGATGTGGGGCGCACCTTGCAGATGCCCTATGGTCAGGTGGACCGTATCTGCAAACTGATCCCTAACAACCCCGCCAATCCCGTCACCTTGCAGCAGGCGCTGGATGGCGAGCCGCAATTGCAGGAGATGAAGCGCGGGGATGAGAATGTCGCCCGTCTTTTGACCATCGCGCTGCGCCTGGAAGGCTTGTACCGACATGCCTCCACCCACGCCGCCGGCGTGGTGATCGGCGACCGACCGCTGGATCAACTGGTGCCCATGTACCGCGATCCGCGTTCCGACATGCCGGTCACGCAGTTCAACATGAAATATGTGGAACTGGCCGGGCTGGTGAAGTTCGACTTCCTGGGTCTGAAGACGCTGACAGTGTTGAAGACCGCTGTGGACCATGTCCGCGATCTGGGGCCGGAACTGGACCTGCTGGACCTGGATATGGAGGATCAGAAATCCTATTCGATCCTGGGCCGGGCGGAGAGTGCGGGCATCTTCCAGCTTGAAAGTTCGGGCATGCGCGACGTTCTGCGCCGCATGAAGCCCAACCGGATCGAGGATATTATCGCGCTGGTGTCGCTGTACCGTCCCGGCCCGATGGACAATATCCCCAAATACATCAAGGTGAAGTTCAAGCAGGAAAAGCCCGATTACATGCACCCGGCCCTCCAGCCTATTCTGGAGGAAACCTTCGGCATCATGGTCTATCAGGAACAGGTGATGCAGATCGCCCAGGTCCTGGCCGGCTACTCCCTGGGCGGTGCTGATCTTCTGCGCCGTGCCATGGGTAAGAAGATCAAGGAGGAGATGGAGAAGGAACGGGCCAAGTTCATTGCCGGTTCGGCCGAAAAACTGGCCGTGCCGGAGGAACAGTCGGGCTTGATCTTTGATCAGGTGAACAAGTTCGCGGGCTATGGCTTCAACAAGTCGCACGCCGCCGCCTATGCCCTGGTCGCGTATCAGACGGCCTTCATGAAGGCCAATTACCCGGTCGAGTTCATGGCAGCCACCATGACCTATGATATGGGCAATACCGACAAGCTGAACCAGTTCCGCCAGGAACTGGTGCGATTGGGCATCCGGCTGCTGCCGCCCGATGTCAATGCATCGGACCCGCGCTTTCGCGTGGAAAAGCTGGCCGATGGCAGCCGGGCCGTGCGCTACGCCCTGGCCGCCGTGAAGGGCGTGGGCCAGCAGGCCATGGAAATGGTGGTGCGGGAGCGGGCGGCCAACGGTCCCTTCAAGGACATTTTCGACTTCGCACGGCGCGTGGACAGTTCGGCGCTGAACAAGCGCATGCTGGAAAAACTGGTCTGCGCCGGCGCCTTCGACAGTTTGAACCGCAACCGACAGCAGCTTTTTGCGGGCCTGGAAACCGTGGTCCGCTACGCCCAGGCAGAGGCGCAGCAGCGTGAAAGCGGCATGGCCAGCCTGTTCGGCGGGTCGGAGGCGATGAAGGCCCCGGACCTGCCCAAGCTGCCCGACTGGGACCCGCTGGAACGGCTGCGGCATGAGTTCGAGGCCATCGGCTTCTACCTGTCGGCCCACCCGCTTGACAGTTTTGCGCCGGCCATGACCCGCATGAAGGTGGTGAAGTTCAGCGAACTGCCGCGTCTGATGCGGGATGCGAAATCTACCCGCTTCAAACTGGCCGGCATTGTCGTTGCTAAACAGGAACGAACCGCCAAAAGCGGGAACCGTTTTGCCTTCGTAACGCTGTCGGACGCATCCGGTGTTTTTGAGGTGACGCTGTTCGCCGAAACCTTGGCGCAGAGCCGGGAGATGCTGGAAGCGGGCAGGGCGGTGCTGCTATCGGTCGATGCGCAGAAGAATGGCGAGGAAATGCGCCTGACCTGCCAAGGCGTCCTGTCGCTGGAGGATGAGGTCGCGAAAAGTGCCGCTGGCCTGCGTATCCTGCTGGATGATGTGAATGCCGTTCCGGCCATCAAGACCACCCTGGGCCGCCTGCCACCGGGCCGAGGCAAGGTGACGCTGGCCGTGGAACTGGACGCCCTGCGCGAAGTGGAAATCGCCATTCCGGGTGCCGTGTCGATCAATGCCGCCAGCCGGGGGGCCTTCAAGTCCATCCCCGGTGTTATCGAAGTTCAGGAGCTTTGATCATGACGACCCTCAATCCCCAGGCCGCCCCGGGCCGGACCTTCACGGGCACGGCCAATGCCGACCGTCTGACCGGAACGGCGGATGACGACACGCTGAATGGCGGGGCCGGCAATGACACGCTGGACGGGGGCGCGGGCAACGATGTAGTGGCTTTCGACCACCTGTCCACCGTCAATAGCGGTCTGACCATCACCATCACGACCGACCGGATCACGGTCACGGGTGGAGAGGTCGACACCCTGACCAGCATTGAGCAGGTGAACCTGACCGGCACCCGGTTCAGCGATGTGATCACCGGCAGTGACCGTCCCGAACGTCTCGACGGGTCCACGGGGGCCGATACGATCAATGGCGGCGGCGGCAACGATACGATCATCGGTGGCGGCAACCTGGACCGGCTAACCGGCGGGGCGGGGCAGGACCAGTTCTGGTTCTATGGGCCAGACACGGGCGGTTATGATCTGATCACCGATTTCGGGACCGATGATGTCCTGGTATTCCACAATAATGTCGGCGGCCAGACCGTCGTCATGCCCATCACCAGTGTCGCGGTTGGCAGCGGGGCCGGCCTTCTGGCGGGGCAGGCGCATGTCCAGGCCATCACGGGCGGGGTCCGCGTCTATGTGGGGCAGGATGCCACGGCGGGTTTCGACATGGCCGTCGATCTGTCCGGCAGTTTCACCCTTGCCGATTTCGAAGCGTCGGCCAGCGGGCAGATGCGTCTGGTCACCGCGCGCACCGTGAATGGCACGGCCAATGATGATGTGCTGCGCGGCGGTCTTTTCGACGATACAATGTCCGGCGGTGCCGGGGAGGATAGTCTGGTGGGTGGTGCCGGGTCGGACCGGTTGGACGGTGGTACCGGCGTCGATGCGGCGGGGCTGAAGGCCAGCTTCGCCAATGTCACCATCACGCGGCAGGCGGATGGCAGCACCCTGGTCAGCACGGCGGAGAATGGCCTGACCGTCGCCGACCGGCTGACCAATGTCGAACTGCTGTACCTGTCCGACCGCGTGGTCCTGCTGACCCCGGCGGGTGGTGAGTCACCCAGCCCCAGCCTACCCCTGGGCTTCAACGAGGCGCAGTATCTGGCCGCCAATCCCGATGTTGCCGCCGCCGTTGCCGATGGCCGTTTCGCCAGTGGCTGGGCCCATTTCCAGGCCTATGGCTATGCCGAGGTGCGGACCACCAGCAGCCTGTTCGATATCGACTGGTATCTGGCGCATAACCCGGACGTTGCCGCGGCGGTTTCGCAGGGAACCATGACGGCGCTGAGCCATTATATGGCCTATGGTTGGCGTGAAGGGCGTGATCCGTCCTCCGCCTTTGATACCAGCGCCTATCTGGACCGTTACAGCGATGTGAAAGCCGCCGGCATGAACCCGCTGGTCCATTACATCGCCTGGGGACAGGCGGAGGGCCGGATCATCAATGCTGCGGATGCAGGGTGGCTTGGATAGGCGCGAAACGGAGCAGTCACCCTGTGTCCTGCACGCAGAGCGGCCAAAGGTCGTACCTCCTATGTCGTGATAGGATTTTAGATTGTTGATAGTTATAAAGTTGGTGAACATTCGTCAGCGCAGGGAGCGGGACCGTGGCCATCAACTTTTCTACTCGGGACAGCGGTACACCGGGCCAGGCGCCCATTCTTGTTCTGACCGGTAGCGGCACAGGGCAGTTGCGCATTACGATGAACGCGGGTGTTCCGCAGGTGACCCTGGATGGGGTTGTGCAGGCGACACCCGCCGGCCTTCTCGTCTCCGGCTACGACGCGACGGCGGTATCCGGTGTGACGCTGACGGCGGTGGCCGATGGCGCTGCCTCCTACCTGACCTTTGCCGCAGGCGACGGTACCGTGACGGGCGGTGCTGGCGCCGATATCTTTCTGGCGGGCCGGTCCAGCCCCGGCACCACCAATCTCATCACTGATTTCGGCTATGATGACAGTCTGGCCTTCCCATACCCGATCCGTCTGGTCAGCCAGAGCGGCGGCGGGTTCCGTATTGGGGATGGGGAGTTGCAGGTCGATAGGGTCAGCGGCAGCCTGACGCGTCTGTTCCTGGGTGCCGACAACATCAATGGCGCTGAATATACCGTCAGCCTTCAGGGTGATTACGAGCCCTATGCCTTTGCTGTGTCTGCGCAGACGGGCCGGCTGGTCTATCTGCCGGGGACCAATCAGCAGGGTGGTGCCGGAAATGATGTCCTGACGGGAACCGGGAACCGCGACACGCTGATCGGATCGGACGGCAATGACACGCTGATCGGATTGCAGGGCGATGACCTGTTGCAAGGTGGGGCCGGCGATGATGTGCTGCGCCCTGGCGATCATGGCAACGACACGGTGGATGGTGGGACAGGGCTGGATACGCTTGAACTGCCGGCCAGCGGCTTTGCCCTGAATTCGCATGTCGATGCGTCCGGCCTTCTGCTGGGTGTCGATATCCAGGCGTTCGGTCAGCCCGACCGGCTGATCACCACCACCGGCGTTGAGCGGATTGTCATCGGCGATGCCATCTACCGCTATGCCTACGCCACAACCGGCAATGACCGGATCGTGGGGGAGGCGGGGGCCGTCAACCGCCTTTGGGGCGGTCCGGGGGCCGATCACCTGACGGGCGGTAATCTGGCCGACGAACTCTATGGCGGTGATGGCGCCGACAGCCTTTATGGCGGTGCGGGCGAGGATACGCTGACGGGGGGCAAGGGCAATGATCTGTTGAATGGCGGTGCCGGCGACGATCTGGCGGTTTTCAGCTATGCCGACGCCACGGCGGGTCTCTCCATCTCCGTTGACGCCCTGAATGTCCGGGCGGGTACGCAGGAGGTGGATTGGCTGTTCTCGATTGAGCGGATCAATCTTACGGGCACTGCCTTCAACGATACGATCACCGGCAGCAGCCGGCGCGAAACCCTGTCGGGCGGGGCGGGTGATGATGTCATCCGTGGCGGTGGCGGCGATGACGTCATCGTCGGCGGTACCGGCAGCAATACCCTCTGGGGTGGGGCCGGAAGTGACCAGTTCACGGTGGGTGGGACGGGTTCCACCAATCTGGTCATGGATTTCACGGTGAATGACCGTCTGTCGCTGCTGCGTGCCGACGGGGCCGGGACCTTGGCCATTACCTCCTATGCGGCGGGCAACGGTGACGGGCTCGGCCTGGGTGCCGTGCGGTACCAGGATTTAGGCAATGGTCTTGTGCGGCTGCATGTTGGCGCGGATGATGTTGCCGGTGCCGATTACACGATCGACCTTGCCGGTGTGGGCACCGGCGCGCTGCTGGCCCGGACTGACTTTCAGACGCCGCATATCCTGCAACTGAGCGGCTATTCCATCAATAGCGGTACCGCCAATGCCGATTACTTCATGGGCGTCACGGTCATGCGCGGCGGCGGGGCCGGCAATGATCTCTACCAGGGAAGTGCCGGTGTTCAGGCCGTGGTGATCGGGGCGAGCTTCGCCGACATCACCATCCAGAACCAGGGCAATGGCGCCTTCCAGGTGTTCGACAGCCGCGCGAACGGCCAGGGGGTCGACACGCTCTACAATGTCGAACTTCTGATCCTGTCCGACCGGGTGGTGCAGTTGGCCGATCCGCAATTGCTTTCCTCCATCGGTTCGACCCGCGTGGACGAGGCCTGGTACCTGTCCAGCAATCCCGACATCGCCGAAGCTGTGGCCGCCGGCTGGATCAGCAGCGGTGCCGATCATTACGCCCGATATGGTCAGGCCGAAGGACGACAGCCCAACGCCCTGTCGGACGATCAGGGCAGGGCCTACAGCGAATCCGCCTATCTCGCGGCCAACTCCGACATCCGTGACGCGGTCGCCAAGGGCTGGTTCGACAGCGGTTACGACCATTATCTGGCCTATGGAAGGGCAGAGGGGCGGGTGGCCTATCCCAGCCAGTCGCTGCTGCGCCTTGGGTTCGACGAGGCGGCCTATCTCTCCGCCAATCCCGATATCGCGCTTTCGGTGTCACGCGGCGAATATGCCAATGGCTATGAGCACTACGCCCGCTTCGGTGCCGCGGAGGGGCGCAGCCCCAACGCCTTCTTCGATGCCACCTGGTATCTGGCCCACAATCCCGACGTTGCCACCGGTGTGGCCCAGGGCAAGGTGGCCAGCGCCATCGACCACTACATGCTCTATGGCTGGCGGGAAGGGCGGGACCCGTCCGCCTATTTCGATACCAGCGCCTATCTGGACCGCAATGCCGATGTCGCGTCGGCGGGCATGAACCCGCTTCTGCATTTCCTGGGCTGGGGACAGGCGGAAGGGCGCATCGCCACGGTGGCTGATCTCTCGCTGTTGGGCTAGAGTGTATTCCTCAGGCGCCGGCGCGGCATCCGCCGCTTGGCTTCACGCCGCACATGCGGCGCGGCGGCAGTCGCCGCCGGATCTGTTTACGGTTAACCGTAAACAGCTCTAACAGGCTTGCCATTCCATCCCGTGTTTCCTACGGTGCGCGTGCAGGGGTGCAATACCTGGGACGTCTCACCGTTCCGGGCGCGGGTGGATGCGATGAGCGTGTTAGCGGCGGCTGTGGCCGGCTCCGTCATCAATGGCGGCAACTTCAACGACAACCTGAACGGCACCACGGGCAATGACACCATCGACGGCGGGGCCGGCGATGACATCATCAATGCCGATGCCGGTGATGACAGTGTGCTGGGCGGTGCCGGCATTGATGAACTGCATGGCGGGCTGGGGGCGGACTTCCTGTCGGGCGGGATTGGCGACGATGTGCTGGAGGGCGGTGCCGGTGACGACACGCTGGATGGTGGCGACGGCGACGACATTCTCTATCACCGCATCCAGGCGACGACAGCGGCGGTGCCGCCGGTTGTCATTGGCGACACGACCCTGACCAGTGACCAGGGAACCGACATCCTGCGTTCGATCGAGCGGGCCTGGGTCGAGGGTTCGGCCTTTGGCGACCATGTCACCGGCTCCTGGCGGCAGGAGGTGATGTTCGGGGGTGACGGTGCCGATACGCTGATCGGCGGCGGTGGCAATGATACCCTGATGGGGGGCAAGGGCGCCGACATCCTGACGGGTGGCAGCGGCCTTGACGTGTTTGAATTCCATGCACAGGAATTTGACACGGTGGATACGGTCACCGATTTTGCTATGGGCGATCTGCTGACCTTCCTGACCTATCCCACGGGCAGCCCCTATCTGGCGGTAAAGGCCATCGGCACCATCGCGCAGGGCAATGGCACCGGTCTTCTGGATGGTCAGGTGCATGTGCAGGCGGTTGCCGGTGGCGTGCGCGTCTATGTGGGGCTGGACAGCAAGGCCGGCTTTGATGCCTCCGTCACCCTGACCGGCAATTTCGATCTGTCGCGGTTCATCTCCACGGGCTGGGGTATCGGATACCGCACCACCGACATTCCGGCGGGCACCTCTGGCAACGACCTGCTGGTCGGCTCCGTCTATGGCGACACGTTGCGCGGTGGGGCCGGTGACGACCGGCTGGTCGGCGGCGGTGGGCCGGACCTGCTGGATGGTGGGTCGGGCGCGGATGCGGTGGGCCTGAACACGACCCTGGATCAGCTGTATCTGGCGCGCATGGTCAATGGCTCCGTCGCGATGGGCGTGAAGGCCTGGGGCGATCCGGTGGTCAGCGAACTGGCCAATGTTGAATTCCTGTACCTGTCCGACCGCGTCCTGCTGCTGACGGTGATGGAACAGGCGGTCTCCGCCAATCTGCTGCTGGGCTTCAGCGAACAGGGCTATCTGGCCGTCAATCCCGATGTGGCGGCGGCGGTGACGGCGGGCGTCTTCGCCAGCGGTTGGCAGCATTATCAGTATTACGGCCAGAAGGAAGGGCGCAGCACCACGGCCCTGTTCGATAGCAACTGGTATCTGAAGCAGAATCCTGATGTCGCTGCCGTGGTGGCGGCGGGCGGGATGACGGCCATGGGGCATTTCATGACCTATGGCTGGCGCGAGGGGCGGGACCCGTCGGCGGCTTTCGATGTCAGCGCCTATCTGGAACGCCACACGGATATCGCGGCGGCGGGCGTCAACCCGCTGGTCCATCTCCTGGGTTGGGGTCTGGCCGAAGGACGTGTCTTCACATCCGCCGATCTTGGCTGGATCGGCTGAAACGATAATTGATATTCAGGAGTTGAGTTGATGACCAAGGCCATCTGGGATCTTGAAACACCGCGCGGGCGGTTGCTGCCGGCTTTCGCGGCGGGGCTGGTGCCTGTGCTGGTGGCTCTGGTGGTTGTGGGCCTGCTGCTGGTCCGGCCTACCCTGCGGGGGCTGGACCATGCACAGGAAGTGCTATCCGCCGCGACCGAACTGCGTTCCACCAGCCGCGCGCTGCAGCGCGATGTGCTGCTGCTGATCTTCGACGAAGGAACGCGGGAGAAGACGGGCGCGCGGCTGGAGGCCCGTGTGCCGGAATTCCGTCAACTGGCGGACCGGCTGGGCACCGCCCTTGACCCTGTCGACCCGGAAAAGGCCAGGCGTATTCGCGAAACCCACGCAGCACTGGCCGATGGGGTCCAGGCGGTGGCGCAATCGGTGCAGGCGCGGGAAGGGATCGACGCCAGTTGGCGTGTGCAGCAGGAAAAGGTCCTGGCCAATGAAATCCCCGCCGCCCGCACCAACGACCCGATCATCGTGCAATATCAGGCGTACCTGGCCGCCTCGCTGGGGGAGGTACGGGCCGTTCTATGGATCTGCTTTGCGGTGGTGCTGATCGCGTTGGGTTTCGGCGTGGCGTCGGCGGCTGTGGTGCTGCGGCGCTGAGCTGACTTCACGCGGGCTGATGCCCGCTCAATAATTCCACGGCTGTTGCCAGCACGCGTCCATCATTCTGGGCATAAAGCGTGGTAGCACGGCCATGGACGGCGCTGCCCGGCGTCAGGCGCAGCAGACGGGACAACTCGTCGGTGGCGACCAGACGCAGGAAGCCCGCCGGCTGACTGCGGAAGGAGACGCCGCAGGCCGACAGGATGGCACCGAACGGAATGCGCCGCTGGCGCACCGCGAACAGGGCACCGGCGGGCAGGGCATCCAGCCGAATTTCGATCAAACCCAGCTCGGCAGGCGTGCCGCTGTCGGCACCCGACAGCAAGACGTGCCGGCGCAGCAGGTTGCCCGTCTCTTCCGTATGCAGCACAGACAGGCGCATCTGCTCGCCCCAGAACGCCTCCAGCGTGGCTGTCATGCCATGATCATGCACCAGCAGCCGGCGCGGCACGTCGGGCAATCCGTCAGCCTCCAGCCAAAGCGGCGGCGACGGGTCGCGGCCCGGCGAAAGCTGGCGCAGGAACCCCGTCAGCAGATCGGGCGAGGCATCGGTCGGTCGGGCTGTGACGGTCATTCTTACGGTGCTTGGCATGCCGGGAGCGTGGTCTGGGCCGCGCGCGGCGGACCATAGCCACCCGCCGGGCGCTTGCCAAGGCATGGCGGACCTGCACCACCAAGGATCGTGATAATGGCCCCATCGCGCCACCATTCCGCCACAGCATGGCGCCAAAAGGTTAAGTCTTCTTAACCCTTCTGGATGAGCCCATGCGCCTCTCCCTGTCCGCTGCCGCCCTGACCCTGCTGTGTCTGACCGGTGCCGGTGGTGCCCAGACCTTACCGGCTGATTATGCCACCCTGGTGGAGCCGGTTGACCGCAAGGATGCGGCCGAAGCCCCGTTGAAGGCGCGGCTGGCCACCAATCCGGCTGACCGTGACGCCGCGCGGGAACTGTTGCTGGTCTATCAGCGCTTTGGCGATGTCGACGCCGGCCTGCCTTTGGGGGCCCGGCTGGCGGCGGAGGCGCCGGATGACAGGCAGGTGCTGGAGGCGCGGATGGTGTTGGCCACCCGCCGCATCACCGATGCTTCGCTGTTCTCCAAGAAGTCCGCCGCCGCCGACCTGCTCACCCTGTGCGAGGGGGAGAGGGCGCGCGATCCCCGCAGCGTGCCAGCCATCAAATGCATCGCGCAGTATCACCTTGTCGCGCCGTCCATTGTGGGGGGTGACAAGGTAAAGGCGGAAGAGGCGATCAAGGCCATCCAATCGCTGGACGAGGCCCAGTATGCGCTGCTGCGCGCGACTCAGGCGTTGAGTGACGAGAATGAAGCCTCGGCAAAGACGCTGCTGAAGGAAGCGACGGCGAAGCTGACCGATGCCTCCGAACTGGCCGGTGTCGCGGTCGGCCTTGGGCGGTTGGGTGAAACTGACGCGGCCTTTGCGGCGCTGGACAAGGCGGTGTCGTTCGACCCCGCCGATCCGTTCACCCTGTATCAGCGGGGCCGCGCCTCAGCCTTGGAGAACCGGAACCTGGAGGCGGGCCGCGACTCGCTGCTGCGCTTCCTGTCGGGTTCGGCCTGGATCGGCGGCACCAACTACCGCGCGCCCGCCCATTGGCGTCTGGGCATGATCTATCAGGCGATGGGGGACAAGGTGACGGCGGAGAAGGCCTATAAGCGCGCCCTGGAACTGGAGCCCATGCATAAGGAGGCGCAGGCCGCCCTGAAGGCCCTGAAAAGTGCGGGTTGAGGCTTGAAAAGCCCCCGCCATGCGGAGATGAAGGGGGAGGGCGTGCGCAAAACGCGGCCGGGTGGGCTTGCAATGCGGCCCCGCCTGCGCTATTCCACCGCCCGTCGTTAATCCCACACGTGGGCTTGCGGTGTGTTGGCTTTTACCCGGACGCTGGTTGTCCAGGTGGGCCATCCCATCGATCCGGTGTTCGGCGGGCATGATGCCCAATGGACATTGCTCACGGAGGCCAAACCGGAAAAGGAAGTTTTCCATGGCAATGCCGACCTTTACCATGCGTCAGCTCTTGGAAGCTGGCGTCCACTTCGGTCACCACACCCGTCGCTGGAACCCAAAGATGTCCACGTACATCTTTGGCGCCCGCAACGGCGTGCATATCATCGACCTGGAGCAGACCGTTCCGCTGCTGCACCGCGCCATGCAGGCCGTGCGTGACGTCGTCGCCGGCGGCGGTCGCGTCCTGTTCGTCGGCACCAAGCGCGCCGCGCAGGAGCAGGTTGCTGCTTCCGCCAAGCGCTGCGGCCAGTACTATGTCAACCACCGCTGGCTCGGCGGCATGCTGACCAACTGGAAGACCATCTCCCAGTCGATCCGCCGCCTGAAGGAAATGGACGAGGCGCTGTCTCATGGTGAAGGCTCCGGCCGCACCAAGAAGGAGCTGCTGAACATGACCCGCGACCGCGATAAGCTGGAGCGCGCGCTGGGCGGTATCCGTGACATGGGCGGCCTGCCCGACCTGCTGGTGATCATCGACACCAACAAGGAAAGCTTGGCCATTCAGGAAGCCAACAAGCTGGGTATCCCGGTCGTTGCCATCCTGGACAGCAACAGCTCCCCCGACGGCATCACCTTCCCGGTTCCGGGTAACGACGACGCCCTGCGCGCCATCGAGACCTATTGCGAGCTGCTGAGCGGCGCCGTCCTGGACGGTCTGCAGGCTGAGATGTCGGCTGCCGGCATCGATGTCGGCGCCCAGGAAGTCGCCCCGGAAGAGGCACTGCCCGCCGAAGCGGCCGTCGAGGCCTGAGTTTAAGGTGCGACGGCCGGGCCGCATCCGCTTCGGGTGCGGTCCGGCCGTTGTGCTGTCCGGGCTTGGCGCGAAACCGCCATGACCCTGTGGTAAAAGATATCCCGTCACACCCCGACGATTTGAGAGAGGCGAAAATGGCCGAGATCACCGCTGCCCTGGTGAAGGACCTCCGTGAGAAGTCCGGCGCCGGCATGATGGACTGCAAGAAGGCGCTGACCGAGGCGAATGGCGACGTGGAAGCAGCCATCGACTGGCTGCGCAAGAAGGGCCTCGCCGCCGCTGCCAAGAAGGCCGGTCGCGTTGCCGCCGAGGGTCTGGTCGGCGTTGCCGCCAATGGCCTGTCCGGCGCCGCTGTCGAGCTGAACGCCGAGACCGACTTCGTTGCCCGTAACGACGCCTTCCAGGCCGCCGTTTCCACCGTCACCAAGCTGGCGCTGGATACCGACGGCTCGCTGGACAGCCTGAAGGCCGCCGCCTATCCGGGCACCGGTCGCACCGTCGCCGACGAGCTGCCGAACCTGGTTGCCACCATCGGCGAGAACATGAACCTGCGCCGCGTCGCCAAGCTGTCGGTCACCGATGGCGTGGTGTCGTCCTATGTCCACTCCGCCCTGGTTCCGGGTCTGGGCAAGATCGGCGTGCTGGTCGCTCTGGAGTCGACCGGCGACAAGGCCGCTTTGGCCGATCTGGGCAAGCAGATCGCCATGCATGTTGCCGCCGCCCGTCCGGAAGCCCTGGACGTTGCCGACGTGTCGACCGCCAACCTGGAGCGTGAGCGCGCCGTTCTGATCGAACAGGCCCGTGCTTCCGGCAAGCCCGAGAACATCATCGAGAAGATGGTCGAAGGCCGCGTCCGCAAGTATTATGAAGAAGTGGTCCTGCTGGAGCAGCTGTACGTCATCGACGGCGAAACCAAGATCCGCAAGGTCGTGGAAAACGCCGCCAAGGCCGTTGGCGCCCCGGTTACCCTGACCGGCTTCGTCCGCTTCCAGCTGGGCGAAGGCATCGAGAAGGAACAGTCCGACTTCGCCGCCGAAGTGGCCAAGATGGCCGGCTAAGGCGGTTCGGGGCCGGACCTCGTGCCGGCTCTGGAGCGTTATTCTGTCGGGGCCGGTTCGCCGGCCCCGATATGATCTGTTGAAGACCGGATTTCCAACCGAAAGGACAAACCCGTGCCCGAAGCCCGTTACAAGCGCGTTCTTCTGAAGCTTTCAGGCGAAGCCCTTATGGGGGAAAGGGAATACGGGATCGATCCCAACGTTGTCAGCCGTATGGCGACGGAGATCAGGTCCGTGATCGACATGGGTGTCGAGGTTTGCGTCGTCATTGGCGGCGGCAATATCTTCCGCGGCATTTCCGGCGCTGCGTCCGGCATGGAACGCGCGACCGCCGATTATATGGGCATGCTGGCCACCGTCATGAACGCACTGGCCGTGCAGAATGCGCTTGAAAAGGCTGGCGTGGAGACCCGCGTGCAGTCGGCCATCCCGATGGACAGCGTCTGCGAGCCCTATATCCGCCGCAAGGCCGAGCGTCACATGGAAAAGGGCCGGGTGGTGATTTTCGCCGCCGGCACCGGCAACCCCTTCTTCACCACGGATACGGCCGCCGCACTCCGCGCCTCCGAAATGGCTTGCGATGCGATGCTGAAGGCCACCAAGGTGGATGGCGTCTACAGCGCCGATCCCAAGAAGGTGAAGGATGCCATCCGCTATGACCGCCTGACCTATCTGGACGTGCTGTCGCGCGACCTGCAGGTCATGGATGCCTCTGCGATTTCGCTTGCCCGCGAGAACAAGATTCCCATCCTTGTCTTCTCCATCCAGAAGGACGGCGGGTTCGCCGAAGTGATGGCCGGACAGGGCAAATTCACCATCATAACCGAAGAGGCATAAGGTGGCCGCTCCCGAACTGATCAAGGACATTGAGCGTCGCATGGCCGGTGCGCTTGAGCAGCTCCGCAAGGAATTCGCGGGCCTGCGCACCGGGCGCGCTTCCGCCAACCTGCTGGAGCCGGTGACGGTTGAGGCCTATGGCACCACGGTTCCGCTGAACCAGGTCGCCAATATCTCCGTGCCGGAGCCGCGTCTGATCTCGGTGCAGGTATTCGACCGCTCCACGGTCAAGTCGGTGGAAAAGGCCATCCGCGATTGCGGTCTGGGCCTGAATCCGCAGACCGAGGGCTCGACCATCCGCGTGCCGATTCCCGAACTGAACTCCGAACGCCGCAAGGAACTGTCCAAGGTTGCCGCCAAGTATGCCGAGCAGACAAGGGTGGCCGTGCGCAATGTGCGCCGCGACGCCATGGACGCCCTGAAGAAGCTGCAGAAGGACGGAACCCTGTCCGAGGACGAGCAGAAGACCTGGTCCGACAAGGTCCAGGGCGTGACCGATGCCCACATCAAGAAGGTGGATGAGGCGCTGGCGACCAAGGAAAAGGAAATCCTGCAGGTCTGATCGTTTCCCGGTACCCAAGGGTAAGGACCTGCTGCCATGCCGGGCCCCGACACATCCGCGTTTCCGCCGCCGCCCACGCACATTGCCATCATCATGGATGGCAATGGACGCTGGGCGACGGCACGGGGCCTGCCGCGCACGACCGGCCACAAGAAGGGCGTGGACGCCGTCCGTCAGGCCATTGAGGGTGCCCGCGAACTGGGCGTGCGCTACCTGACCCTCTACAGTTTCTCGACCGAGAACTGGAGCCGTCCGCAGGACGAGGTCTCCACGCTGATGCAGCTCCTGCGCTTCTACCTGCGCGGGGAGATCGCCAAGCTGCATAAGAATGGCATTCAGCTGCGGGTGATCGGTGACCGCTCCCGTCTGTCGGCTGACATCCAGGCACTGATCAGCAATGCCGAGACGCTGACCGCCGACAATACCGACATGACCCTGGTGCTTGCCCTGTCCTATGGCGGGCGCCAGGAACTGGTCGATGCGGCGCGCAAGCTGGCGCAGGCGGTAGAGCGGGGGGAGATGACCCCCGGCGACATCACGAACGATACCTTTGCCCGCGAATTGACCACGGGCGGCAACATTCCCGACCCCGATCTGATGATCCGCACCAGCGGCGAAAAGCGCATCAGCAATTTCCTGCTGTGGCAGCTGGCCTATGCGGAGATGGTTTTTCTGGATACGCTATGGCCGGATTTCACGCGCCGCGATCTGGAGGCCGCCATCCAGGAATTCCACCAGCGCGACCGGCGCTTCGGGGCCACGGCGGGAAGCCGTTGATATCGTGACCGACAGCCAACGCCACCCCAAGAAACCCCGCTCCAACTTCACGCAGCGCGTGATTTCCGCCCTTGTTCTGGCCCCGCCGGTGCTGGGGGCCGTCTGGTATGGCGAGCTGCCGTTCCAGGTGCTGGTGCTGGTGCTGGCCGGTCTGTCGGTGTGGGAGTATTTCCGGTTGGTCATGCCGGGCCGTCATCGTGCCGGCCATTTCGCCTTCATGCCGCTCTATATCGGCCTGCCTTTCCTTTCCATGCTCTGGTTGCGGTTGGAAAGTGGCCCCTATGGGCTGGCGCTGTTTCTGTTCCTGATGCTGTCCATCTGGGCGACCGATATCGGGGCCTATGCGGCGGGCAAGAGCATTGGCGGGCCGAAGCTTGCACCGCGCATCAGCCCCAAGAAGACCTGGGCCGGCCTGATCGGCGGTATGGTGGCGTCTGCGACCCTGGGCGGCTTGTTCGGTGCAGCGCAGAGCGGGGATTGGCTGCCGGGCTGGCTGGTGCCGCTGGCCGCGACCGATGTGCCGCACCATGTGCATGCTACCGCCGTCCTGGCCTATGCCGCCATTGGCGCCGTGCTGGCCGTGGCGGGGCAGGCGGGCGACCTGTTCGAGAGCTATATGAAGCGCCGGGTCGATGTGAAAGACAGTTCCAGCCTGATCCCCGGTCATGGTGGTATTCTGGACCGCATCGACGGGCTGCTGTTCGCGGCACCGCTTTATGCGTTGTTCGAGATGACGGCGGGGCAATGGGTGCGATTTTGGTGAAGCCTGTGACGACGCGCCGCGTAACCGTGCTGGGCTGCACCGGATCGGTGGGCACCAATACCGTCGAACTGCTGGCGGCATATCCTGACCGGTTCCAGACGGAAGCATTGGTTGCGGGCCGCAATGTGGCTAAGCTGGCCCAGCAGGCCCGCCTGCTGCGTCCCGCCCTGGCCGTGGTTGCCGATGACAGCGCCTACGCCGACCTGAAGGATGCGCTGGGGGACAGCGGTATCGAACTGGCCGCCGGTCCCGCCGCCGTTGTGGAAGCCGCCAGCCGCCCTGCCGCCGACTGGGTGATGGCCGCCATTGTCGGCGCCGCTGGCTTGGCCCCAACGCTCGCCGCGGTGCAGCGGGGCGCCACGGTAGCGCTCGCCAACAAGGAAGTGCTGGTCTGTGCCGGCGAACTGGTGATGGCGGAGGTGCGCCGCTGCGGCGCCACCCTGCTGCCGGTGGACAGTGAGCATAGCGCCATCTTCCAGGTGTTTGATGAGGCGCGGCGCGACCGCATCTCCCGCCTGATCCTGACCGCGTCGGGCGGACCCTTTCGTACCTGGACGCGCGATGCCATGCAGGGCGTGACGCCGGCCCAGGCCTGCGCCCATCCCAACTGGTCCATGGGCGCCAAGATCAGCGTCGACAGCGCCAGTATGATGAACAAGGGCCTTGAACTGATTGAGGCCCACCATCTGTTCGCCATGCCGGAGAGCCAGATCGATGTGCTGGTCCATCCGCAATCGGTGATCCATTCCCTGGTCGAATATGTTGATGGCTCGGTACTGGCGCAACTGGGCACGCCCGACATGCGCACGCCCATCGCGGTGGCTCTGGCCTGGCCTGACCGGGTGGCGACACCGGGGGACCGGCTGGATCTGGTGAAGGCCGCCAGCCTGACGTTCGAGTCGCCCGATCCGGTGCGATTCCCCGCACTGGGGCTGGCGCGGCGCGCCTTGCAAAGCGGGGGGGCGGCCCCTACAATCCTGAATGCGGCGAATGAGGTGGCGGTTGCCGCCTTCCTGGCTGGAAATCTGGGTTTTCTGGATATTCCGCGCGTCGTTGAGAAATGTCTGGCCACCCTGGCGCATGCCCCATTGGGCACGCTGTCGGACGTGGAAGCGGCGGATGCGGAAGCACGTCGCCACGCCTTTGCCGAAATTGCGGTTTTATCTCGCGCAAACTGAACGCGGCCCCTGGAGGCGCATTGATGGAAGTCCTGGGCTTCATCTGGAATTACGGGGTGATGTTCCTTGTCGTGCTGACCATTCTGGTCTTCGTGCACGAGATGGGGCATTTCCTGGTGGCGCGCCGTAATGGCGTACGGGTGGAGGTCTTCTCCATCGGCTTTGGGCCGGAAATTTTCGGTCGTACCGACCGGCTTGGCACCCGCTGGAAGTTCAGCCTTATCCCGCTGGGCGGCTATGTGAAGATGTTCGGGGATGCGGGTGCGGCCAGCACGCCCGGCACCGGGCTTGACCGAATGACGCCGGCGCAGCGCGCCGTGTCCTTCCACCACAAGCGGGTGGGGCAGCGCATGGCCATCGTGGCGGCGGGGCCGGCGGCGAACTTCCTGTTCGCCATCCTGGCGCTGGCCTTCATGTTCATGGTCTATGGCCAGCCCTATACCCCGCCTGTGATCCGTGAGGTGTTGCCCGAGGGGGCGGCGGCGGAGGCCGGGATGAAGCCGGGCGACCGCATTATCTCCATGGATGGCCGCGACACGCCCCGGTTCGAGGATGTGCTGGGCGTCACGTCATCGTCATGAATCCGGGCCGCACCGTGTCGATGGTGGTGGAACGGGTCGAGGCGGAAGGGGCGGAGCCCAAGAGCCTTGAACTGACCGTGACGCCGCGCGCGGAGAAGATGGAAGACCGGTTCGGCAATATCCACACGATAGGCCGGCTGGGGGTGATGCGTGGTAATGATGAATATCGTCGCCAGACGCCCCTGACCGCCATCTGGGAAGCCGGCAAGGAGACGGTCCGGTTGACGGAAGGCACCCTGGACGCCGTCTGGCAGATGGCGTTGGGCATGCGCAGCACGAATGAGCTGGGCGGGCCCATCCGCATTGCACAGATGTCGGGCCAGGTGGCACAGACGGGCTTCGTGACCATGATCTGGTTCGTGGCTGTCCTTTCCATCAATCTGGGCCTGATCAACCTGTTCCCCATTCCGATGCTGGACGGGGGACATCTGCTGTATTACGCAGTGGAGGCCGTTCGCGGACGGCCTCTTGGCGAGAGGGCTCAGGAATATGGTTTCCGGGTCGGTCTGGCTTTGGTATTGACCTTGATGGTTTTCGCGACCTGGAATGACTTGGTTCAGCTCCGCGTCGTCGATTTCGTCAAGGGTGTCCTGTCTTAGCCTTTTTGGGGGAACAGTTGGTCTCGGTTTCCAGGTTCGCGCTGTGCCTGCTGCTAGGCGGCACCGCAACATCTGTCATCGCGCTGTCGACCGGCGCCATGGCCCAGGAGGCGTTTGATGGTGGCATCATTCGCGAAATCCGCGTCGAGGGGTCGCAGCGCATCGAAGGCGCCACGGTCCAGTCGTACCTGACGGTACGACCGGGCGACAGCTTCGATCCCGACAAGATCGACCAGTCGCTGAAGTCGCTTTTCGCGACCGGCCTGTTTGCGGACGTGTCGATCCGTCGCGAAGGCGGCGTGATGCTGGTGCAGGTGGTGGAAAATCCCATCATCAACCGCATCGCGTTTGAAGGGAACAAGCGCATCAAGACCGAGGATATCAATCCCGAGGTCCAGTTGCGCCCCCGCACCGTCTATACCCGCACCCGCGTGCAGAACGACGTGGAGCGCATCCAGGAACTCTATCGCCGCAAGGGCCGCTTCGCCGCGCGCATCGAGCCGAAGATCGTTCAGCTGGAACAGAACCGCGTTGACCTGATCTTCGAAATCGAAGAAGGGCAGATGACGGGCGTGCAGGCCATCAACATCGTGAACAACAATGTGTTCGACGATGATGAGCTGCGCGAGATCATGATCACCAAGGAATCGCGCTGGTGGCGGTTCCTGTCGTCCAACGACAATTACGATCCCGAGCGTCTGCGTTACGATCAGGAGCAGGTGCGCCGCTTCTATCTGCGCAACGGCTATGCCGACTTCAAGGTGCTGACCTCGGTCGCGGAACTGACGCCCGACCGCGAGGAATTCTTCATCACCATGACGGTGGATGAGGGCAAGCGCTACAAGTTCGGCAAAATCGAGATCCAGTCGGAAATCCCCGACATCGATGTGACGCCGCTCTATGAGGCCATCAACGCCTATTCCGGCGAATGGTACAATGGCGACAAGATCGAAGAGAGCATCACCGCCCTGACCAACCGGTTGGGCGACCTGCAATATGCCTTCATCGATATCGACCCGCTGCTGGAGCGCAATCAGGAAGATCAGACCATCAATCTGGTCTTCGAACTGAAGGAAAGCCCGCGCGTTTTTGTCGAGCGCATCGACATTGTCGGCAATTACAACACCTTGGACAAGGTCATCCGCCGCGAAATGCTGCTGGTGGAAGGCGATCCGTTCAGCGTGTCCAAGGTCAAGCGCTCCGAACAGCGCATCAAGGATCTGGGTTACTTCCTGGATAGCGGCGTTGAGGTGAAGACGGCGGAGGGCAGCAGCCGCGATCAGTCCGTGATCACGGTCGAGGTCGAGGAACAGCCCACCGGTGAAATTCAGCTGGGTGCCGGTTACTCCTCCACCGACGGCGCGCTGCTGGACTTCTCCATCCGTCAGCGCAACCTGCTGGGCAAGGGCCAGGACCTGCGCCTGTCCACCCTGCTGTCGAGCCGCAGCTTCGAGGTGGATCTGGGCTTTACCGAGCCCTACTTCCTGGACCGCGATCTGGCGGCTGGTGTCGATCTGTTCCGCGTGGTCCGCGACAACCGCGACACCATCTCCTACGATCTGGAATCGACCGGTGTCGTGCTGCGCGCCGGTTACCCGCTGTCGGAAAAGCTGCGGCAGCGCATCAGCTACTCGCTGGTTCAGAACAAGATCGACAATATCTATTTCGGCTCCTCCCTGTTCCTGCAGGATCAGCTGGGCACCACCATCACCTCGTCGGTGGAAAGCCAGCTGCTGTATGATGAGCGTGACAGCAAGATCGAGCCGACCAGCGGCTTCTATGGCCTGTGGTCGGTGGAATTCGCCGGTGTCGGCGGTGACACCCGCTATCTGCGTAACCGCATCACGGCCGGCCAATATTGGTCACCGTTCGAGGAAGTGGTGCTGGGCCTGACCACCGAGGCTGGTTACATCTGGGGCATGGGCAAGGACCTGCGCATCAATGACCGCTTCTTCATCGGTGGTGACACGCTGCGCGGCTTTGAGATCGGCGGTATCGGTCCCCGCAACGTGCCCGATCCGAACAATCCGGAAAACAGCGACGCGCTGGGCGGCACCATCTTCAGCCGCGCCAGCCTGGAACTGACCACCAAGCTGGGTCTGCCGGATGAGTTGGGCGTGAAGGCGCACGCCTTCTACGATGCCGGTACCCTGACGGCGGCCAAGGAAAAGCCGGGTGTCGGCGATGTGTTCCGCGACAGCAACAAGGTCCGCATGTCGGCGGGTGTCGGTGTGTCGTGGAAGTCGCCGTTCGGTCCGATCCGTCTGGATCTGGCCTATCCGATCGCCAAGGAGCCGTATGACCAGACCGAAACGCTGAAGTTCAGCTTCGGTACCCGGTTCTGACGGGGGGTCGGGCCTTGGCGCTTCGCCCCATCGCCCTGTTTCTCACCGGCCTGGCCCTTGTGGCCGGGCCGGCTGCGTCTTATGGCCAGGAGGTTGCGGTTCCGCAGACGCAGGCGTCGCAACCTGCCCGGCGGCTGCCCTATGCCCAGGTGGCGGTGGTGGATATTCCCACCATCCTGCAACAGGCCACAGCCATGCGGACCATCCAGCAGCAGCTGGATGTGCAGAAGGAACAGTTGCAGCGTGACGTGGCGCAGCAGCAGGAAGGGCTGCGGGTCGCGGAGCAGGAACTGGCCCGTCTGCGCCAGACCCTTGCCGTTGAAGAGTTCGACCGTAAACGGACGGAATTCGAAACGCAGGTGTCGGCCACCGGTCGTGCGCTGCAGGAACGTACCCGCCGCCTGGATATCGCCTTCAACCAGGCCCGCAACAGCGTGATCAACACGTTGGATCAGGTGATCGCCGAGGTGGCGAAGGAAGCCGGTGCGACGCTGGTGATCTCCCGGCAATTCATCGTCTATCAGGCGGGCGGTGCCGCCGATATCACGTCGGAAGTGCTGGAACGTCTCAATGCCCGTCTGCCGCAGGTGACGGTCAGCGTTCCGCCGCCGACATAAGGGCCGGACGGTCCCCATTTTCGCCGGAAGGAAACCCCCATGGCCGATCCCCGTTTCTTCGACCGTGCCGGCCCCTTCACGCTGGCCGACCTCGCCGCCCGTTCAGGCGCGACGGTGGCGCCCGGTGCCGATCCTGGCCTTGTGCTGACCGATGTCGCCCCGCTGGATCAGGCCGGGGAAGGGCAGTTGTCCTTCCTGGATAACCGCAAATATGTGGAGGCGTTTCAGGCCAGTCGGGCAGCGGCTTGCGTGGTGCATCCCGCCCTGGCCGACAGGGCGCCGGCGGGCATGGCCCTGCTGCTGTCCACCAAGCCCTATCGCAGCTATGCGCTGTGTGCCCAGGCCTTCTACCCGCTGCCGGCGTCCAGTGGCCTGATCTCCCCGGCGGCGCATGTTGATCCGACGGCGGTTCTGGCCGCGAATGTGGAGGTCGCCGCAGGGGCGGTGATCGAGGCGGGGGCGGAGATTGGGCCGCGCACGCGTATCGCCGCCAATGCCGTGGTCGGGCGCAATGTCCGCATCGGTGCCGACAGTGTGATCGGTGCCTGCGCCTCGCTGTCCCATTGCCTGATTGGCGACCGGGTGGTGATCTATCCCGGTGCGCGCATCGGGCAGGATGGTTTTGGCTTCGCCATGGATGTGACAGGCCATGTCCGCGTGCCGCAACTGGGCCGGGTGATCATCGAGGATGATGTGGAAGTGGGGGCCAACAGCACCATCGACCGTGGTGCCGGTCCCGATACAATCATCGGCAGGGGCACGATGATTGATAATCTGGTCCAGATCGGGCACAACGTCACGCTTGGTGCCGGCTGCGTCATTGTGGCCCAGTCCGGCATCTCGGGCAGCACGAAGTTCGATCATCATGCTGTGCTGGCGGCGCAGGCAGGGGTGGCCGGCCATCTTTCCATCGGGGCGGGGGCCCGTATCGCGGCACAAAGCGGCGTGATGCGGGATGTACCGCCCATGACGGAGGTGTTCGGCACGCCGGCGCAGCCCAAGCGGCAATATTTCCGCCAGGTCGCCATGATGGCGCGGCTGGCGCAGGGGAAAAGTGGACGGGGCGATGAGCACGACGGAAACGAATAAGGTTGCGGTGACCGACCTGGATATCAACCGGATCATGGAACTGATCCCGCACCGGTATCCGATGCTGCTGGTGGACAAGGTCAAGGACATCGTCCCCGGTGAAAGCTGCACCGGCATCAAGAATGTGACGATGAACGAGCCGCAGTTCACGGGCCACTTCCCGCAGAAGCCGGTGTTCCCCGGCGTCATGATCGTGGAAGCCATGGCCCAGACCTCGGCCATCCTGGTCATGCAGACCCTGGGACAGGAGGCGGAGGGCCGTCTCGTGTATTTCATGGGGATTGAGGAAGCGAAGTTCCGCCGCCCCATCGTTCCCGGCGACCAGATCCATATCAAGGTCCAGAAGATCCAGAACCGCCGCAACGTGTGGAAGTTCAAGGGCGAGGCCTGGGTCGACGGCAACCTCCATGCCGAGGCGACCTACACGGCCATGATCGTCATGGGTGATTGAGGTCGGTTTCCGCTCCTTTTGGTGGACACGGGGCCGACGTAATTTTGTCAAACGCCTTTGCTAAAGGCGATGGGAAGGGCGGGCGACCGCCCTTTCGCATGTCAGGAAGAAAAGGGTCGGCCCATGAGCGCCAATATCCATCCCAGTGCCATTGTCGATCCCGGTGCCCATATCGGCGCGGGGGTGGAGATCGGGCCCTTCTGCGTGGTGGGGCCGCATGTGGTGCTAGGCGATTATGTGCGCCTGATCAGCCATGTTGCCATCGATGGCCGCACGACCATTGGCGAGGGCACCATCGTCTATCCCTTCGCCTCACTGGGCCATGCGCCACAGGATTTGAAATACAAGGGCGAGCCGTCGGAACTGATCATCGGGCGCCATAACCGCATCCGTGAGAATGTCACCATGAATACCGGCACCGAGGGTGGCGGCATGGTGACCCGCGTGGGCGATGGTGGCCTGTTCATGGTCGGCGTCCATGTCGGCCATGACTGCATCGTCGGCAACAATGTGATCTTCGCCAACAATGCCACCCTGGGCGGGCATGTGGTGGTGGGCGATCATGCCGTTCTGGGCGGCCTGTCGGCGGTGCATCAGTTCGTTCGCATCGGTGCCCATGCCATGATCGGCGGCATGTCGGGGGTGGAGGCTGACGTCATCCCCTATGGTCTGGTGAAGGGCGACCGCGCCTTCCTGGCCGGGCTCAATCTGGTGGGGTTGCAGCGCCGTGGCTTTGCCAAGGAAGACATCCACGCCCTGCGCGCCGCATTCCGTCAGTTGTTCGAGGGTGAGGGCCAGATGGCCGACCGCATCGCCGCCGTGACGGCAGATGCCGGTGGCGTCCAGGCCGTGGCCGATATCCTGTCCTTCCTGGCCGACCGGGGCAGCCGCGCCCTGACACAGCCGCGCTGATCCCGATATGGCGGATCGGCTGGGCATCATCGCGGGTGGGGGCGATCTGCCACGGCAGGTGGCGGAGACCTGCCGGCGGGGTGGACGGTCGTTCTTTGTCATCGCGCTGGAAGGGCAGGGGGCGGATGCGTGGCTGATGCCCGATTTGCCCCATGCCCTATTCCGCATGGGTGCCGCCGGCGCCATCCTGGAACGGCTTCGGACGGAGGGGGTGACGGAGATTGTGCTGGCCGGCGGTGTGCGCCGTCCGTCGCTGTCCGATCTGCGCCCCGACTGGTACGCGGCCCGTTTCTTCGCGCGCCTGGGCCTGAAGGCTCTGGGCGATGATGGCTTGCTGCGGGCAGTGTCGGCATTGCTGGAGGAAGAAGGATTTCGGGTGATCGGCGTCCAGTCCCTGATCGCCGATCTGTTAATGCCGGTCGGCGTGCTGACGCAGCGGGGGCCGGACGAACAGGCTCTGGCCGATATCGCCCATGGCCTGACGGTCGCCCATGCGCTGGGTGCCGTCGATGTCGGGCAGGCGGTGGTGGTGCAGGCTGGGCTGGTGCTGGGGGTGGAAGCCATTGAAGGCACTGATGCCCTGATCGCCCGCTGTGGATTGCTGAAACGCGAAGGGGCCGCTCCCGTGCTGGTGAAACGGGCCAAGCCCGGCCAGGATCGGCGTCTGGACCTGCCGACCATTGGTCCGGATACGGTCGCCGCGTGCGTTGCCGCCGGTTTTGCCGGTATCGCGGTGGAGGCGGGGGGCACCTTGTTCGTGGGGCGGACGGACGCGGTTCGGGCCGCCGATGCGGCGGGGCTGTTCGTGACGGGCGTGGGGGCATGCGGATGATGGTGCTGGCCCTCACCCTCCCATTGACTGGCGCCAACGGGCCTCTCCCTCTCCCGCAAGCGGGCGAGGGGCAGAATTGGACATCCCTGATTGTTCGCCCCTCGCCCACGTCAGTGGGAGAGGGAGGGACCCGCCCATGACCGGCCCCCTGATCTATCTGATTGCCGGCGAACCTTCCGGCGACATCCTGGGCGCCCGGCTGATGGCGGCGTTGAAGCAGGCGACGGGTGGGCAGGTGCGCTTTGCCGGTGTCGGCGGCGACCGCATGATCGCCGAAGGTCTGGACAGCCTGTTCCCCATGGAGGAACTGACCCTGTTCGGGCTGGCTGAACTGCTGCCCAAGCTGCCGAACCTGATCCGCCGTATCGGGCAGACGGCGGGCGACATCCTGGCCCGGCGACCCGATGCCGTTGTTACCATCGATGCCCCGGATTTCTGCTTTCGAGTGCTGAAAAAGGTGCGCCGTGCCGATCCGGCCATCAAGCTGATCCATTATGTGGCCCCCACCGTCTGGGCCTGGCGGCCTGGCCGCGCGCAGAAGATCGCGCGGTTCCTGGACCATCTGCTGGTCCTGCTGCCGTTTGAGCCGCCTTATTTCGAGGCGGTGGGCCTGCCCGCCACCTTTGTTGGTCATTCGATTGTGGAGGCCGGGGTGGAGCAGGGCGATGGTGCGGCCTTCCGCGCCCGCCACGGCATTGCGGGCGACATCCCCTTGCTCTGCGTCCTGCCCGGCAGCCGGCGTAGTGAGATCAAGGTGCTGTTGCCCGACTTTGCGGCCACGCTGTCCATTCTGAAGGAACACCATCCCGGATTGAGGGTTGTCGTGCCCACCCTGGGCAAGGTGGCGGCCCCCGTGCGGGCGGCCACGGTGGCGTGGCCTGTGCCTACCATCGTGGTGGAGGGCGACACCGAGAAATATGATGCCATGGCGGCCAGCACGGCGGCACTGGCGGCTAGCGGCACGGTCGCGCTGGAACTGGCGCTGGCTCGCCTGCCCGCCGTTATTGCCTACCGTATTCATCCACTGACCTATCGGCTTTACCGCCGCCTGATCCGTGTGAAATATGCCAATCTGGTCAACATCATGCTGGACCGGATGCTGGTGCCGGAACGGTTGCAGGATGAATGCACGCCACCGAAACTGGCCGATGCCGTGTCGGTGCTGCTGACCAATCCCGACGCGCGGCGGACGCAGATCGAGGGCGTGGCACAGGTGGCGCAATGGCTGGGCCAGGGTGGTGAACAGACGCCCAGCCAGCGTGCGGCGGCGGCGGTTCTGACGGTCGCCAGGGGTTAGGGCAGGGCCGGCAGGGCCAGCAGTTTTTCCGCATCCGGTGCCGGCACGGGGCGGGAGAAGTAGTAACCCTGGCCATAGCGGCATTCCAGGCCGCGCAGGAAGGTGACCTCTGACGGGTTCTCGATCCCTTCGGCCACCACATCCAGATCCAGGCTTTTGGCCAGCAGCAGGATGATGCGGGGGATTTCCTCCCGCCGGTCGCCGTTGCCGGCCCCGCTGATGAAGGCGCGGTCGATCTTCAGGGAATTGACCGGGTAGCGGTGCAGGTAGGAGAGCGAGGAGTAGCCGGTGCCGAAATCATCCAGCGACAGGTGAACGCCCAGGCTGCGGATTTGCTGCATCATGGAAACGGCCCGGCCCGGATCATCCATCAGCAGGCTTTCCGTGATCTCCAGCTTCAGCGTGTCGGGCGCGATGCCGGTATCGGCTAAGACATGTCGGACGCATTCTACCATGTCATCATCCAGCATCTGCCGACCGGAGACATTGACGCTCATGAACAGGCCGCTGTCATGGGTCTTCTGCCAGCGCGCCAGTTGTTCCGCCGCCTCCTGCATGGCCCAGCGGCCGATCTGCAGGATCAGGCCCGTATCTTCGGCCAGCGGCACGAAATCAGCAGGCGAGATCAAGCCGCGTTCGGGATGTTGCCAACGGATCAGGGCCTCGAACCCCGCAATGGATTGGTCCGACAGGCGCACGATGGGCTGATAGAACAGGGTGAGCTGGTGCCGGTCGGTGGCCAGCCGCAGGTCAGCCTCCGTCCGCAGACGCGACATGGCGCGGGCGCGCAGAGCATCGTCGAACACTTCCACCCGGTTGCGGCCCGCCCCCTTGGCCCGGAACATGGCAAGGCTGGCATCGCGCATCATGTCGGCGGCCTGGCCATAGCCGGTGTGCGACATGGCGATGCCGCCCGATGCCGTCAGAACCAGTTCCTCACCGCTGACCAGCTTTATGGGATCGGTGATGGTGGCGGCCAGACGTTGCGCCGCCGTCATCGCCGCCTTCACATCCACGACACCATCCATCAGCACGCCGAATTCATCGGCGGAAACCCGTGCGATGGTGTCGCCGGCACGACGCTGCCCCTCCAGCCGCTTGGCCAGGATGCGCAGCACCTCGTCCCCGGCATTGGGGCCCAGGCTGTCATTGACGGTCTTGAAATGGTCCAGATCGAACAGAATGACGGCGCAGGGCGGATCATCGGGCCGGCGGCGGCGGTCAATGGTCTGGCCAATGCGGTCCATGAGCAGCGACCGGTTGGGCAGACCGGTCAGCCCATCATGGAAGGCATCGAACAGGATCTGCTGTTCGGCGCGTTTGCGGGCCGTGATGTCGGTCATGGAGCCGGCCATGCGGATGGCATCGCCCAGGGCGTCGCGGATGGCCACCCCCCGGATCAGCACCCAAAGCTCCGCCCCGCTGTCATGGCGGATACGGACTTCATGTTCCAGATGATCAAGGCGACCCGACAGGTGCAGTTCGAAGGCGGCACGCAGGCCCGGCAGATCGCTGGCATGGACCAGGGCGAACCAGTCCTCCATCGTGCCGACCCATTCGCCGCCGGGCAGGCCCAGCATGTCGGACCAGCGGGGGGAGTAGTAAACCTCCCCTTCCTGCACGCGCCAGTCCCACAGGCCGTCATTGGCGCCCTGGGCGGCCAGCGCATAGCGCTCCTCGCTGATGCGCAGCTGTTCTTCGGCCACCTTGCGGTCGGTGATGTCGGATTGGGAGCCGACAAGGCGCACCGGCTCCGCGTCCGCGTTCAGGACAGCGATCCCGCGGCACAGCATCCAGCGCCAGCCGCCCCGCCCATGCTGGATGCGGTATTCAATCTGGAAAGGTTTGCCGCCCGCCGACATCTGCGCGTCCAGTGTCGCCTGCAACCAGATCAGGTCCTCCGGATGCACGCGGTTCAGCCATTCCTCCGGCCCGTCCGCATCGTCTTCCGGCAGCAGGCCAATCAGCGCCCACCAGCGCGGTGCGTAATAGATACGGTCGGTACGCAGGTCCCAGTCGTAAAGACCGTCATTGGTGGCCGCCGCCGCCAATGCCAGACGCTCCTCACTGATACGCAGCCGGTCCTCCGCCTCCTTGCGTTCGGTAATGTCGGCGGCGGTGCCGATCAGGCGGTTGACGGTACCGTCCGGGCCGGCGATGGCCGCACCGCGGACCAGCAGCCAGGTCCAGTCGCCACGCCCATTGCTGACGCGATGTTCAATGACGAAGCACCGGCCCCCCTCGTCATGGCGTGGGCGAAGCGTTGCCTCCAGCCATTGCAAATCATCGCTATGGACACGGTCGAACCAGTGGCGGGTGCCGATATCGCCCCCGTCTGTGGGCAGGCCCAGATGGTCACGGAAACCCGGCGACAGGAACAGCGTATCGACGGTCAGGTCCCAATCCCAGACGGCCTCGCCGCTGGAAAGTCCCGCCAGCATGTAGCGCTGGGCCAGTTGGTCATCGGGCGTCGGTTGGGACAAGGGCGGATCGGCCGGCAAGGGAAAGATGTAGCTGGGAAACTCTATACCACTTTCGACCGGTGGGGCCATGCCCCTTCGCAGCCCGCCGTTATTTATACTAGACTTGGCGCCATGGACTGGAACGACCAAGCGATCCTGCTATCCGCACGCCCGTATGGGGAAACAGCGGCCCTGGCACTGGTGTTAACGCGGGAGCATGGGCGCCACGCGGGCCTTGTGCATGGGGGTCAATCGGCACGGCTGCGGGCCAGTTTGGAGCCGGGCAACCTGCTGGCCGCCGGTTGGCGGGCCCGTCTGGCGGACCAACTGGGAACTTGGTCGCTGGAACTGGAACGGGCCTATGCGGCCCCGCTTCTGGATGATCCGCTGCGACTCGCCTGTCTGGCATCGGCCTGTGCCCTGATCGATGGGCTGCTGGCCGACCGGGAGCCGCATCCCGGCCTGTTTGACGCCACGCTGGCCCTGTTCGAGGCACTGTCCAGCGAGGTCTGGGCCGAGATTTATGTGCGGTGGGAGATCGGTCTGCTGGATGAGATCGGATTCGGCCTGGACCTGTCATGCTGTGCCGTGAGCGGGCGGGCGGCTGCCGACCTGTTCGCCGGCAATGACGGCCTGTCGCATGTCAGCCCGCGCACGGGCCGTGCCGTGTCGATATCGGCAGCAGAGCCCTATAAGGACAAGCTGCTGGTGCTGCCGCCATTCCTGCTGGGCCTGTCCGATGGCGGGCCGGCGGAGGTGATGCAGGGATTGCTGCTGACGGGCCATTTCCTGGAACGCAGCGCGTTTGCCCAGCGGCATGCGGAGGTGCCGGCGGCCCGTATCCGGTTCGTTGAGCGCTATGCGCGCATGAATGGTCTGTCCGCGCCCGTTTCGCCCTGACGACAGTTACCGGAAGTAAACCGCCGACCACACCAATCCGCCAACCACGCCCAGGATCAGGGCCAGGTTCCAGGCGCGGCGCAGCCGCTTGCCCCACGGGGCGGGATTGTCATTGGCGGATGACGGGCGGCGCCACAGGAAGGGCGGGCGCGACGGAGACAGAAATGCATCACGGGCGATCCCAATGGGACCGCCCGCTTTGCCGGACTGGCTATGCTTACGCTCAGCCACGCTTCTCGACCGGGACATAGTCGCGCGGCGTTTGGCCCATATAGAGCTGACGCGGGCGACCGATCTTCTGACCGGGGTCCTCGATCATTTCCTTCCACTGGCTGATCCAGCCGACGGTGCGGGCCAGCGCGAACAGCACGGTGAACATGCTGGTCGGGAAGCCGATCGCCTTCAGGATGATGCCGGAATAGAAATCGACGTTCGGGTACAGCTTCTTCTCGATAAAGTACGGATCGGACAGGGCAATCCGCTCCAGCTCCACCGCGATATCCAGCAGCGGATCATCCTTGATCCCCAGCTCGGCCAGCACTTCCTTACAGGTCTGCTGCATCACCTTGGCGCGCGGGTCATAGTTCTTGTAGACCCGGTGGCCGAAGCCCATCAGACGGAAATTGTCGTTCTTGTCCTTGGCGCGGGCAATGAATTCCGGAATGCGATCAACGGTCTTGATCTCTTCCAGCATCTTCAGCACGGCCTCGTTCGCACCGCCATGGGCGGGGCCCCACAGGCTGGCGATACCGGCAGCGATACAGGCGAACGGGTTGGCGCCCGACGAACCGGCCAGACGGACGGTGGAGGTGGACGCGTTCTGCTCGTGATCGGCGTGCAGGATGAAGATCTTGTCCATCGCCTTGGCGATGACCGGGTTCACCTTGTACGGCTCACAGGGCACGCCGAACGTCATGTACAGGAAGTTTTCCGCGTAACCCAGATCGTTGCGCGGGTACATGAAGGGCTGGCCGACGGAGTACTTGTAGGCCATGGCGGCGATGGTCGGCAGCTTCGCGATCAGGCGATGCGAGGCGATCATGCGCTGCTTGGGATCGTTAATGTCGGTGCTGTCATGATAGAAGGCCGACAGGGCGCCGACGACGCCGCACATCACGGCCATCGGGTGCGCGTCGCGGCGGAAGCCGCGATAGAACTGCGTCAGCTGTTCATGCACCATGGTGTGGCGGGTGATGGTGGCTTCGAATTCCTTCTTCTGCGCGGCGTTGGGCAGCTCGCCATGCAGCAGCAGATAGCAGACTTCCATGAAGTCCGAGCTTTCGGCCAACTGGTCAATCGGGTAACCGCGGTGCAGCAGCACACCCTCGTCGCCATCGATATAGGTGATGGCCGAGTCGCAGGAGGCGGTCGACGTGAAGCCGGGATCGTAGGTGAAGCAGCCGGTGGCGCCATAGAGCTTTCGGATGTCGATGACATCCGGCCCCGTCGAGCCCTTCAGGATAGGCAAGTCAATCTTCTTGCCGGTCCGGTTATCGATCAGGGTCACCGTCTCGGCGGTTCCATCGCCCGCCGTCTGGGTTGTCTGGCTCATGTCGGCACGTCCTCAAGGGTTTCGTTAGGGGTTATCGCCCTATTTTTGAAAGTGGGGCGGAGTTTAGTGCCGCGCCGCAGCGAGTGCAACGCAACAGCGCTTTTTTAACCATGGTTTTTGACATCTTCTAAACGCGACAGGCTCTCTTCGCGCCCAAGAATTTCCGCCACCTCGAAAATCGGCGGCGAAACCGTGGTTCCGGTCAGCGCAGCGCGCAGCGGCTGTGCCACCTTGCCCAGCTTCAGACCGTTCGCTTCCGCAAAATCGCGGACGATGGCTTCCAGGGCACCTGCCGTCCATTCGCCAGCCTCGGCGAACTTGGCGGCCAGGGCGCCGATCTGCCCGCGCACCTCTGCCGTCAGCAGGGCGCCGGCCTTTTCATCCATGGCCAGCGGGCGGGCGGCGAACAGATAGAGCGAGCCGTCGGCCAGCTCGATCAGCGTCTTCACGCGCGGCTTGAAGCCGGGGATGGACCGCAGCAGCCGGTCCTTCTCCACATCCGTCAGGGGGCGACCAATCTTGGCCTCGATGAACGGGGTGGTCAGGGTGACCAGACGCGCATCCTCCGCCTCACGGATATAATGCGCGTTCAGGTTCTCCATCTTGGCAAAGTCCAGGCGCGAGGGCGAGCGGCCAATGCCGTCCAGCGTGAACCACTCAATGGCCTGTTCGGTCGAAATGATTTCCGCATCGCCATGGCCCCAGCCCAGGCGCAGCAGGTAATTGCGCATGGTTTCCGGCAGGAAGCCCATGTCGCGATAGGCCTCAATCCCCAGCGCACCGTGACGCTTGGACAGCTTGGCCCCGTCCGGCCCATGGATCAGGGGGATATGGGCGAATTCCGGGGTCTTCCAGCCCATGGCATTATAAATCTGGATCTGGCGGAAGGTGTTGGTCAGATGGTCGTCGCCGCGCACGACATGGGTGACGTCCATGTCATGATCATCGACCACCACGGCCAGCAGATATGTCGGCGTGCCGTCGGAACGCAGCAGGATCAGGTCGTCCAGCTGGCTGTTCTGCACCCGCACTTCGCCCTGCACATGATCCTTCACCAGGGTCTCGCCCTCACGCGGCGCCTTCAGGCGGATGGCGGGGGCTACACCGGCGGGGGCGTCCGACGGGTCGCGGTCGCGCCAGCGACCGTCATAGCGCGGCTGCTGGCCGGCGGCCTTCTGCGCCTCGCGCATCGCGTCCAGCTCTTCCGGGGTGCAGTAGCAGCGATAGGCGGTGCCGTTGGCCAGCATCTGGGCCACTACCTCGGCATGCCGGTCCTTGCGGCCAAACTGGCTGATCGCCTCGCCATCCCATTCCAGGCCCAGCCATTTCAGCCCTTCCAGAATGGCGTCCACGGCGGCATCGGTGGACCGGGCGCGGTCCGTATCCTCGATACGCAGCAGGAACTTGCCCTGGTGATGCTTGGCAAACAGCCAGTTGAACAGGGCCGTGCGACCGCCGCCGATATGAAGGTAACCGGTGGGCGAGGGGGCGAAGCGGGTGACGATCATCGCGAAACTCTTATGGGCCCATAAGGGCAGAATGATTGTTTGCGGGTTGGTTTAGCACAGCCGTGCGTCTTGTGAACAGCATTGGACCGGGGATGCTCCCCCCTCGAAAAGTCGTGGGTGCGGCCTTGCCGGGCGGGTTGCTCCGGCCTGTCCGGGATCAAAATAAAATAGTGAAGCATTGTCTGTTTTCATCTAATTGTATTCACCTCCCTGGCAAGGATGGCGGTATGCGGTTGGATGGGCTGGTGCGATGGACCGGGTTATCCTGGCTGGCCGCCGGCCTGCTGGCTGAAAGCGGGCGCTGGGTCCTGTGGTTTCCCGTTCTGATCGGGGTGGGGGTCGGTTTCTACTTCGCCCTGGATCATGAGCCACCGGTTTGGGCCGGTGCAGGGGCCTTGATCCTTGCCGTGATGGCTGGTGTCCTGGTGCAGGTCCGGCGACCGGATTGGGCGTTGGCGGCGTGGATATTGTTGCTGACGGTCCCGCTGGGTTTTGCGGCGGCGCAACTGCGCACCTCACTGGTGGCGGCCCCGATGCTGCGGGAAGATATCGGCCCCGTTGGCGTCAGGGGGCGGGTGGTGCAGATCGACCGGCTGGAGAAGGGCATGCGGCTGTTCCTGACCGACGTGACGGTGCCGGGTCTGGCAGCCGCCGATACCCCCCGCATCTTGCGCATTTCCATGCGGAATACCGAAACCATGCCGCTGATCGGCGAACGGGTGCGTCTGTTCGCGACCATCGGCCCCGCATCGGATGCGGTTGAACCGGGGGCCTTTGATTTCCGCCGTCATCTTTACTTCCTGGGCGTGGGGGGGACCGGTTTCGCGCTGGGCCGGCTACGGCGGCTGGAGGGGCCGGTGGAGGATGGGGTGCTGCTGGAACAGTGGCGCCATGTGATTGCCGACCGGGTGGCGGCACGTCTTCCCGATCCGGCGGTGGCCGGCATGGTCGCGGCCCTGCTGAACGGCCAGCCCACCGCGATACCGGAGCGGGATATGGAGGCGATGCGGCAGTCGGGTCTGCAGCATCTTCTGTCCATCTCCGGCCTGCATATCGCGCTGGTGGCGGGGCTGGTCTTCTTTCTGCTGCGCGGGGGCATGGCCCTCTGGCCCGCCTTGGCCTTGCGCCACCCCATCAAGAAATACGCGGCGGTGGCGGCGCTGGCCGCGTCCATCTTTTATATGCTGATGGTGGGATCGCCGGTACCGACACAGCGGTCGGTGCTGATGACCGGCGTCATGCTGCTGGCGGTGCTGGTGGACCGCAATCCCTTCTCCCTGCGCGTCGTGGCCGTGGCCGCCCTGGTGGTGATGCTGATCCAGCCGGAAACTATCATCGGCCCCAGCTTTCAGATGTCGTTCGCCGCCGTCATCGCGCTGGTGGCGGCGTTCGAGGTGGCGACACCCTGGATGGCCGCACGCCGGAAGGAGGGTGGGCAGGGCTGGTTTGGCCAAAGCCTGACCTATGTCGGCAGCCTGTCGCTGACCTCCCTGGTGGCGGGTCTGGTCACCATCCCCTTCGGCCTGCATCATTTTCAGCAGATGTCGAATTATGGCCTGCTGGCCAACATGATCGCGGTGCCGGTCACCAGCTTCTGGGTCATGCCCTGGGGGCTGCTGGTCTATCTGCTGATGCCGCTGGGCTTGGAAGGCTGGGCCATCACCGCCATGGGCTGGGGGGCGGAGGCGATTTTGTGGACCGCGCATTGGGTGGCGGATATGCCGGGCGCGGCCCTGCATCTGCCGCTGCTGCCCGCGACGGGGCTGGTGATTTTCACCCTGTCCTGCCTATGGCTGTGCCTGTGGCAGGGTCGGATCAGGGTGTTGGGTTTGGCCGGCATGCTGGCCGGTCTGATGTTTTTGCCCCTGACATCGCGGCCCGATCTGCGGATCAACGGGGATGGCAAGGTGGTGGGTATCCGTCTGGCCGACGGTTCCCTGGTCGTCTCCACCCGGCGTTCCGGACGGTTTGACAGTGATGAATGGGCGCAACGGGACGGATTTCCGGTTGAACCCCAAACCTGGCCCAAGAAGGGTAGCAAGGATGGCCGCCTGACCTGTGCCACGCCGGATGCCTGCCTTTACCGGCTGAACGGCCGGACGGTCGCCATCGCCCTGTCCCCGGCTTCTGTCGATATATTGTGCCAGCCTGGCATTGACGCCCTGGTTACGCGCCATCCGTTGAATGAGTGCGCGGCCCCGATTGTGATCGGGCCGCAGACCCTGGCCGACAAGGGGGCTCACGCCCTCTACCTTGATGGCGATATCAGGGTGGATGCCGTCCGGGCCGGTGCGGCGGCGCGGCCCTGGAACTGATCGGGGCCTGTCACTGCGGATAGCAGGGTCTGTTGAGATTCACTGGATCTTGAGGAAATCTGCCTCCCCGGCGGAGGCCGGGGCCCAGGGGTCACAGGCGCAAACCTCGAAGCTGCCTACATCGATGCTGCTGCAAGGTCGGGCGCTTGGCCCCTAGGCCCCGGCCTCCGCCGGGGAGGCAGTCTATGAATTTCAATGGGTTGGAAAAACTACACCCTGAATTTCAACGCCCCCCAGAGGTCAGGACTTTTGACCGTTAGCATTACTTCTTACCGTACAGGTTCTCGCGTTCCTTGTCGGACAGCGGGGTGCCCGTCGGCTTCACCTTGTCGGCCAGCAGGCCCAGGCCGCGCTGCACCGCCGGGCGGGCGGCGATGGCGTTGAACCAGCGCTGCACATGCGGGAACTCGTTCAGGTCGATATCGTATTTCGGGGCGTTGCGGACCCAGGGGAATGTGGCCATGTCGGCGATGCCGTATTCATCGCCACCCAGATAGGCCGCCTCTTCCAGGCGGGTATTGGCCACCTTCAACAGGCGCTTTGACTCGTTGCGGTAGCGTTCGATGCCATAGGGCACCTTTTCCGGCGCGTAGAGCATGAAATGTCCGGCCTGCCCGAACATCGGGCCAACGCCGCCCATCTGCCACATCAGCCACTGAATATGGGTGTACCAGACAGCGGGGTCCTTGGGCCGGAACTGCCCGGTCTTTTCCGCCAGATAGATCAGGATGGCGCCGCTTTCAAACAGGCTCAGCGGCTTGCCCTCCGGCCCCTCGGGGTCGATGATGGCGGGCATGCGATTGTTGGGCGCGATCTTCAGGAAGTCGGGCTTGAACTGATCACCGGCGCCGATATTGACGGCATGCACCTCATAGGGCAGGCCCATTTCCTCAAGCGCGATGGAAACCTTGTAGCCGTTCGGGGTCGGCCAGGCATGAAGCTGGATGGTCATTGACGGTTCCTTGCAATGACGGGTTGGGGCAGATGGCGGCCACCCTACCGGCATTGGTCACAGCCCGAAAGTGAGGACGCGCACAGTCAGGCTGCATCACCCGATGCGCATTTCGCGGGCCAGAAAATCGATCACGGCACGGATGCGCGGCGGCATGACCGGGCCGCCCTGGAACACGGCATGCACCACCTCGACCTCTCCCGTCGAATAATCCTCCAGCAGGGGCACCAGCCGCCCCGCCGCGATATCGGCCGCCACATGGAACAGGCCGTGGCGGGCCAGCCCGTGCCCGGCCAGGGCCAGATGCCGCATGCTTTCACCATCGCCCAGGCGGATATTGCCCCGTACCGGTACCTCGATCCGGCTGCCATCGGGCATGCGGAAGGGCCAGGGACCGACGCTGCGCACGAATCCGAAGGCCATCAGATTGTGATGGGCCAGATCGTCGGGCGTGCGCGGGGTGCCATGACGGGCCAGATAATCGGGAGAGGCCACGATCACCACCCGGCCCTCGCCCAGTTTGCGGGCCAGCAGGTTGGCCCCTTTCAGCGGGCCGACGCGGATGGCGATATCGGCGCGTTCCTGCATCAGGTCCACGACCATGTCGGTCAGGGTGATGTCCAGCTGGATCTCTGGATAAAGCGCCGACAGTTTCGGCACCAACGGCAGCAGATACAGCATGCCCAGCGGTACCGAACTGTTGATGCGAACTGGCCCGCGCGGGGTACTGCCGGCGGCCACCTCCTGCTCTGCCTCCGCCATGTCGGCCAGGATGCGGCGGCAGCGTTCATGGAACAGGTCACCTTCCGGCGTCAGTCGCAGCTGGCGTGTGGTGCGGTTTAACAGGCGTGCGCCCAGCCGCGCCTCCATGCGGGCGACCAGCTTGCTGACCGCCGATGGCGTCATATTCAACGCTCGGGCCGCACCGGAGAAGTTGCCCGCCTCCACCACGCGGGCGAAAACCTCCATCTCACCGGCCCGGTTGATCTCCAATCGCGACATGTGATCTGAACTCACAAATCATGTTCCGATAGGCAGTCTAGTTCACGGATGGGGACGCGTCCATCTTGGCGCCCATGTCATCCGCTTCATCCGGGACCTGAAATCATGCCAATCGGATTATTTGCCCTGACGGCTGGTGCCTTCGGCATCGGCACGACGGAATTCGTCATCATGGGCCTGCTGTTGCAGGTCTCTGCCGACCTTGGGATCTCTGTTTCTACGGCAGGTTTGCTCATTTCCGGCTATGCGCTGGGGGTGTTTGCCGGTGCGCCGCTTCTGACCCTTATGACGGGCCGGCTGCCGCGCAAGGTGCTGCTGGTCGCATTGATGGTGGTGTTCACCATTGGCAATATCGCGTGCGCCATCGCGCCGGACTATGCGTCGCTGATGGTGGCGCGGGTCATCACGTCGCTGGCCCATGGCACCTTCTTCGGTGTCGGCTCCATCGTGGCGACCGGAATGGTGGCGCCCGATCGCAAGGCGTCTGCCATCGCCATCATGTTCACGGGCCTGACCATGGCCACCCTGCTGGGCGTGCCGTTCGGGGCCTGGCTGGGCCTGCATTTCGGCTGGCGTTCCACCTTCTGGGCCGTGGCCCTGATCGGCATTGCCGCCACGCTGGTGCTGGCCGTTTTCGTGCCGGCGGATGATAATACCGCGCCGCAGCCCCTGTCCATCCGCCAGGAACTGACGGTGCTGACCAAGCCGCAGGTCTGGTTGGGGCTGGTGATGACGGCGTTGGGCTTTGCCGGCGTGTTTGCCGTCTTCACCTATATCCAGCCGATCCTGACCCGCATTACCGGCTTTTCCGACGCGGCTGTGTCGCCCATCCTGCTGGTGTTCGGCGGTGGTCTGGCCATCGGCAACCTGCTGGGCGGAAAGCTGGCGGACAAGCGGCTGATGCCCACGCTGCTGGGCACGCTGATCGCACTGGCCCTGGTGGAGGGCGTGATGGGCTTTGTCATGCACGACAAGATCGCGGCCATCATCTTTGTCGGCCTGATGGGTGTCGCCGCCTTCGCCACTGTCGCCCCCTTGCAGATGCGCGTGCTGGAAAAGGCGGAAGGGGCGGGGCAGGGGCTGGCCAGCAGCCTGAACATCGCGGCCTTCAATCTGGGCAATGCCCTTGGCGCCTGGGTTGGCGGGGTGACCATCGATCAGGGGCCGGGACTGGGTGCCGTCACCTGGGTCGCGGCGCTGGTGACGCTGGCCGGCCTTGCTGTGGCGCTGGTCAGCCGTGCCCTGGACCGGGGGACGGTCACTGTCCGCCCTGTGGCCGCGACGCCGCTGCATTGAGGTGGGGTGGGGATGGCGGGACTGGACCGCCATCCCCGCTTGTGACTATACCCATGGCAGATTTCGCAACCATCCTGCGGCGCCATGCTGATTTATCGCCATACTACCGACCTTCCGGCAGCCATTCGCGGCTGTGCGGTCGCGCTTGGCAATTTCGACGGCGTGCATCAGGGTCATCGCGCCGTCATCGACGCGGCGAAGCAAGCCGCCCGCGCAAAGGGCGTTCCCGCCGCCGTCCTGACCTTTGAGCCGCATCCGCGCAGCCTGTTCCGCCCCGACGATGCCCCCTTCCGCCTGACACCCTGGCGCATCAAGGCGCGGCTGGTGGAGGCGCTGGGCATCGATGCCCTGTTCGAGGTGCGGTTCGACGAGGCCTTTTCCCACCTGACCGCGGATGAGTTTGTGCGCCAGATCCTGGTGGATGGGCTGGTCGCATCGCATGTGGTGGCCGGGTACGATTTCGTCTTTGGGCACAAGCGCGGGGGGGATATGGCCTTCCTGCGCGACGCCGGTGAACGGTTCGGCTTCACGGTAACGGAGGTCCGCCCCGTGGCCGGCCCCGATGCCACGGCCTTTTCCTCCACCCGCGTGCGTCAGCATTTGCAGGCGGGCGAGGTGGAGCAGGCAGCTTCCATCCTGGGCCATGACTGGGAGATTGAGGGGCGGGTGGAACATGGTGACAAGCGAGGCCGCACCATCGGCTTTCCCACTGCCAATGTTGAACTGGGCACCTATCTGCGCCCGCGTCTGGGGGTCTATGCCATCATCGCCGGCGTGGATGAGGGGTCGCGCACCGTCTGGCATAAGGGTGTCGCCAATATCGGTCGCCGTCCGACCGTGGGGGGGCTGACCGAACGGCTGGAGGCCCATCTGTTCGATTTCGATGGCGACCTGTATGGCCGGCATCTGCGCGTGCGTCTGTGCCGCTTCATCCGTCCAGAAATGAAGTTCGACAGTTTCCAGGCGCTGAAGGACCAGATCGTGACCGACAGCGCCAAGGCGCGGGAACTTCTGGACTGATACCATCGGTCATAATTTATGACCGATGGTACGGCAGCGACTGCTGCCGCGCGGCACGTGCCGCGTAGCCAAGGCGGCGGATGCCGCCGCCCGGCGATTGAGGGGCACGAAATCATGACCATCGGTCATAATTTCGTGCCGTTGGTATGACCCCGCTTACCGGGTTGTTGTTCCCTCTGCCTTCACCGTCGTGACCATGCCGTTCTTCAGCTTGGCCTCGGCGGCCCGGCGCAGGCCGTCATCCTTTTCGGCCTGTATCGCGGCGCGGGACCATTGGAAACGGGCTTCGTCACGCCGGCCCACGGCCCAATAGGCATCGCCCAGATGGTCATTGATGGACGGGTCGCCGGGTTCCAGCTCCAGCGCCTTTTCCAGCAGTTCCACGGCCTTTTCGGCCTTGCCCAGCTTGAACATGGCCCAGCCCAGGCTGTCGGTGAAGAAGCCGTCATGCGGGCGCTGGGCGACGGCCTTCTCGATCATGGACGTGCCCTGGTCCAGGTTCACGCCGCGGTCGATATAGGAATAGCCCAGATAGTTCAGCAGGCTGGGCTGATCCGGCTGCAATGCCAGCGCCTTTTTCAGCGCGGCCTCCGCCCCCCCCCAGTCGCCCTTGGCGTCCAGGGTCATGGCGCGGGCATAATGTAGCATCCAGTCGCGGGGCTTTTCCTCCTTCACCCGTGCCAGCGCCTGGTCGTAGGCGGCCAGGGCCTGATCCGGGCGTTTGGCAAGGCGGTGCATGTCGCCCAGCCGCAGCAAGGCATCGGTGCGCGTCGGACGCTCCGCCGCCATTTTCTGCAACAGGGCGGCGGCTTCGTCATCCCGGTCCAACTGCCGCAGGACATCCACCTGCCGCATGCGGGCCATCCACAGAATGCCCGGACCGCCATTGACAGCACGGAACTCCGCCAGGGCCGTTTCGTCCCGGTCGCGGTTGGACAGGATGTCACCCACCAGAAGGCGAGCCAGCGGCTGTTCGGGTGTCAGGTGCAGGGCCACGCGGTCATAGAGCAGCGCCATCTCCGCCGCCCCTTCCTGGTGCAGCGCGGAGGCCAGCTGGAACAGCGCCTCGCCCAGGCCGGCGGCGGCATTGCCGACCAGGGGTGCCGGTACGCCGCCCTTGTCCATGCGGGCCAGCACGTCTTCGACCACCATGTTGTCGGGATTGGCGTCAAGATATTGGCGGTAAAGGCGCCGGGCTGCGTCGGTGGCACCGGACCGTTCCTGGAAATTCCCGATCAGCAGCACAAGGCGCAGCGGCATGCCCTGTTTGGCGGCGTCCGAATAATACTGGAACGCGGCATCACGATTGCCGCGCAGATCCTCAATCAGGGCCAGTTGCTGGATGCGGATGGACTTGAACCCTTCATGGGCATTCAGCGGGTCCAGAATTGTGATGGCGCGGTCGTAATCCCCCTCTGCCACGGCAATCCAGCTGGACAGCAAGGGGCCAATATAGGGGGCCATGCCATCCGCCGGCAGCTTGGCAATGCGGGCTGCGGCGTCCGCCGTGCGTCCGGCGCGCAGATCATCGGCGACCAGCAGGGCATGGGCCACGAAGCTGCCCCCCTGTTCCTGTACCGCCTGACGCCGCGCGAGCGTCAGCGCCTCCTGCTGGCGCCCCTCGCCCAAGGACAGAAGAAAGGTCCGGCGCAGCAGGGCCGGGTTTTCCGGGTCCTGTTTCAGTGCGGCGCCCAGATTGGCGCTCGCTACGTCCCAGGCGCCGGCATTCTGGGCAATGCGGCCTGTCAGATATTGGGCAATCGGACTGCTGCCGGTCTTCTGAACCTTCGCTGATGGGGAAGGGGGGGATTGTTGGGCCGATGCGGCACCTGTAAGGGCCAGGGTCAGTATCACCAGATGGATGGCCGCCACCGGCGACTGCAAGCCCAAAACACGCACGGTTCCACCATCCTTCCCACAAGGGGCCTTCCCACAGGGGGCGGCATCGGCGGCGCGTCCCTGTCTTCAATCACCTTCACGGGATAACATATCCCGTGCCGTCGGCCAGCATCGCAAAAGGATGAGTGCCAGCAAAAGTCCGGCTGCATCGGCGGCCAGGTCGCCCCAGCTACCCTGCCGTCCCGGCACCGACGCCTGCAACCATTCGATCCCCGCCCCCAGAAGCAGAAGTAAGGCCAGGACCACCGACCGCGCCAGCAAGGTGCGGACGGTCCAGAGGCCGATGAAGGCCAGGCCCGCGAAACAGAACATGTGCAGATACTTGTCCGCGCCGCCCTCCCCCGGTGGGGCTAGTTGCGGCTGCACCGCCATCCAGGGTAGCAGCAGGATGGCAACAGCCAGGATCAGCCCGCCGGTGGAATGACGGATGACGACGGGAGGGTTCAGTATCTTGGAAAGCAGGATAGACTCCGATCATCCCGGCGGCGCGTTCTGTGCCTAGGATACCGGAAATCCGCCATTCCCAGGACAGAATGCTGAATGCATGCTACCTATGCGTAATTTGCGGGCTGGATGCGCAAAATCATGACAGGTTGGTGCCTGATTTTTAACAAATATCGGCGTAATAAAGGGCCTGCTGACGGCGAAGTCGTGAGCTGCTCGAACCCAGGGACCTTGCATGTATCCCGCAGTGGCGACCGGAGCCCTCAATCCGGCAAACGGCATGGTGGCTGCCGCTCTGTCCACCCAGGCTTTCGAAACGACCGCGGCCCACACGCCGCCACCGGCCAACGATCCCGTGTTCGACGGGGTTGAGGTGCTGAGCGATCAGATATTGACCGCAGTGGCGCGCAGCCGGGCGTTGGGTCATCGCGACACCCGCATCACCCTGACACGCCCCACCGAAACGGTGGAAGGTGTCCGCAACCGCCTGTTGATGGCGGGGCTGACGCCGGTCATCCGGGCCTCCAGCGTGGGTGGCACGTCGGTCCTGACGGTCCGCTGCTGATCAGCTACCCCGTCGGAACGGGCTTGCCAGGACAGGCGGAAATGTTCATGATCCGTACTCATGAGCATTTCCGCGATCCCTGACCTTGTGCCCGTGTCTGAGGCGCCATCAATGCCGATGGTCCCGTTGCCGCGCCCGCAATCGGACGCGGCGGCGGCCATCACGCGGGGCGTGCGCCGTATGCTGGCGGAACGGGGTGTGCGGGGGCTGGTCGAATTCTCGCTGGCCAATGGCCGGCGGGCCGACATCCTGGCGCTGGCCGATGATGGCGAGGTGACCATCGTCGAGGTCAAAAGCAGCATCATCGATTTCAAGACCGACCAGAAATGGCCGGAATATCTGGATTATTGCGACCGGTTCTTTTTCGCCGTTGACGCGGATTTTCCGGTCGATCTGATCCCCGCCGAATGCGGCCTGATCATTGCCGATGCCTTCGGGGCGGAAATCATCCGCCCGGCACCATTGGCCAAGCTGGCGGCAGCCCGTCGCAAGGCATTGACGTTGAAGGTCGCGCACATCGCCATGGCCCGCCTGCACCGGGTGGAAGATCCGGGGTTGCGGGTCGCGGAGTAACCTCTGACCATACAAACATCAGAAAATTGTCGTAACGCGGATTAGGCGAAGCCGTAATCCGCGAAGCGATGCCGGTGCCGGGTTTCCGCGGATTACGGCTCCGCCTAATCCGCGCTACTGATACCCAAACATTACTCCAGCATCGGCTTGCCCGTCTCGATTTCCACCAGGGCCGCCAGCAGGGGCACGGCGATATCGCGGCGTTGGCCGGAACCGCGCTCTGCCTCCGAAATCGCGGCCTGGAAGGTGCCGCGCCAGCGACTGTCGCTATAGAGCAGCCTGTCTGCCCGTGCCCGCTGCACCAGGGTGATGGGCGTGCGGCTGTCGGTAACAGTCTTGTCCAGCCGGGCTGACAGCGTGTCGGCCTGACCCCGGTCCTTGGCCTTCAGCGCGCCGTCGATCAGCTCGACATAGGTTTCGGCCTTCAGGTCATTATCCTGCAACTGGTCGGCATAGGTCAGGGTCAGGACCTTTTCGCCCCGCGCCTCCAGCCGGCCCAGCACCTGTGGGATGGTCCAGGGACTTTCCTCCTGCACCGTGCGCAGCAGGCCCAGGGCCAGGTTGGTGTCCCCCAGATCGCCGGCGGCAACCGCCAGTTCCGGCGGGCAGCAATTGCCACGGCGGTCCTTGAAGCGGCTGAACTGCTCCTCCACGGTATTCAGGAACAGGGTACGCGCCCGCGCCTCCAGCCCGACATGCAGCAGCGATTGGGCAACCAGACCCAGTTCCCAGGCACAGCCCTGGGTGCGGGCGAATTCCGTCACCTCTTCGGTGATCTCCGTCGCTTTGGCCATATCGCCGCGCCAGACCAGCGCCTCGACAATGTCGGACAGGTTATAGACGCGGGTGGCGCAATCCTGAAACTCACGCGTGATGGCCAGGGCCCGGTCCACCTCGCCCGTCAGGGCCAGGGTACGGCTGACGAACAGGTCGGGGCTCACGTCCCCCTTGGCCCCACCCGTCCGCAGGGCCTGCACGAAAGGGGCGACGATGGGTCTTACCCGTGTCTTATCCCCCATCTGCTGATGGGCGATGGCCAACGACAGCCAGTCCCAGCGCGGGGCCGCGATGGGATACTCGATAGGCGTCACCAGCGCCTCGATCCGGTGCAGCAGGCAGGCATTGGATTTCGGGTCGGCACAGACCAGCCCGCGCAGCCGGTTCTTGAACTCGACATAGTCGAAATCGCCGATGAACTGATTGGTCATCAGCTGCACGGCCAGCGTGCTTTCCGGCAGGCGGGTGATGATGTCGGCCAACAAAGCGTCCGCCTGCTGCAGAAGCTTCGTCTGCTCCGCCTCATCATAGGACTGGTCGGCCTGCCGGATGGACTGCATGGCCTGCACGAACTGCCGGTTGGCCTGCGCATTCTGGTCGCTGGTCTGCGCCCAGGCGGCGCTGGGCGCCATCAGCAGGGCCAGGGCCAGCAGGGCAGGGGCGAACAGTGCCTGTCCCCACAGGCGCGCGGCGTCAATTTGGAACTTGGACATGGCTCACCACCCGCCGGACCCGCGCGATTTCACGCGCGTGGTTGCGTACCCGTTCCAGTTCCTGCGGCGAGCGGGCGCGGCCCATCAGGTAAATCACCTGATTGACCGTCTCGATCGTGTAATTGCCCGACGTGATCTCCGCATCCGTCATCAGATCCTTGCGCAGCTGCGCCGTGATCCACATGTCCGTGGTCCGGTCGGACAGGCTGCTTTCGTCGCCGATCCCGATCTCGTTGATCACTTCCTTCAGGCCATCGACCTGCCAAGCCAGCTTCACGGCGTTCACCCGTTCGTCGGGGTTGGCGGCGCGGCCGGTCAAAAGGGCTCGGCTGTCGCGCACTTCCACGCGCAGCCGTTCATCCAATCCGCCATTGTCGCGCCAACGCTTTTCCACGGCCTTGCGCAGGCCGTCATCATCCAACGCGGCAACGGCCGGATTATTCCCCGCATCGGTCTGTGCAATGGCCGGGGCGGCCAGGGCAAAGCCCACCGCCAGCAGCATCGCCATCCCCAGACCCCTGGGCGCCCAAAGGCGCATGTTCCCCATCGTTCATGCCTCCTGCGGCCGTGATTTTCCCGTGGCACGGCCGGACTTTAACGGTGAAATGTGGTGAGAACCGGGCCGGGGGATGCGGTTTCCGCCCCGGCGGGGTGTGTCATGGGGGCCTCAGGCGAAGGGAGCGGCTGTCATCACCGCAGTGAGTTCACGGGCCAGGATACCGGCGATGCTGCGGCGCGCCTTGGCATCGCGCAGCAGCGTCTCATCCTGGGGATTGGACAGAAAACCGGTTTCAATCAGCAGCGAGGGGATGTCCGGCGCCTTCAGCACCGCGAAATTCGCCGACCGCATGGGGTTTTCCAGCAGGCGGACATCCTTGCCCGCCCCCTGGATGATCGATTGTTTGGCATGCAGCGCCGCCGTCACCGTATGGCGGGCGGCAAGGTCCATCAGGATGCCCGCGACCTTCTCATCCAGGCCCGACACGTCCAGACCCAGACCACCGGCAATATTCTCCTGCTGGGCGATGGCAGCGGCGAATTCATCGCTGGCCTTCTCCGACAGGGTATAGGCGGACATGCCGCGCGCCGCCTTGTTGGGCGCGCTGTCGGCATGGATGGAGATGAACAGGTCGGCCTTCGCACCCTGGGCGATCCGCACGCGTTCCTTCAGGTCGATGAAATTGTCGTCGTCGCGCGTCAGTTCCACCTGCCAGCCTTTGGTCTTGCCCACCAGACGGGCGACCTCCTTGGCGATGTCCAGGACGACATTCTTTTCATAGGTGCCCTTGGCCCCTATGCAGCCGGGATCATGGCCGCCATGGCCGGGGTCCAGCATGACAAGGCGGGGCGGGCGGGGTTTGCGCGACGGCGGCTTCGGCTTGCCACCCTCCTGCGCCTGGGCATGCGACGGGGGGACGTGCAGCAGCGTGACCGATGCCATCGGCACAGCAACCGGGACACCCAGAGCAAAACGGAGCAAATCCCTGCGATTCATCGACGCGACCACCAATGGGGCCCGGAACAGTCTGGCCCTTCGTCAACGGACAATGTTTGGACCCCGGTGCACCGTTGCGCAACAGAAACATGCGTCTCTGTTGCGCAACTGCGGCATTGTGTGCCTGCAAAACCACGATAGCGGCCCTGGGGTGCGTCCGTGGAAGGTCTGGATTGGGCTGTTGCGCCACCGGTCCGGTTTCGCCATGGTCCCTCAGCGATGAATAGGGTGCTGCCCAGGGCAGGCACCCTGCGTTATTGTGATGCCATGACAGGCGGCGTTCATCTCGACGGGACCGAGTCCCGGTTACGGACCACACAGATGGTGGCCTTGGGCACCTATCTTCAGCGTGTGGCACAGGCCTATGAAGGCGTGCCCCCGGCCCTGTTGCGGGATCGGGTGGAGGCCCTGTTTCTGGCGGAATTGGCACGGCTCGCCATTGACCAGTACAACATCACCATCCGCCATTTGCTGCGGCCCGCCGATGACGGGGTGGCCTGGTCCATTGATGGTAATCTGGGTGTCATCCCGGCCTATGTCCGCAAGCCCTTCGCCTTTCTCGGCTCCCCCATCCTGCGCCAGACCATGGTGCGGCGGCATGAGGCGGCGATCTTCTGGACCGGCGCGCCGGAGGCGCATGAACGCCCGCTGCTCTGCCCGCGTACCCTGGCGTTCGAGGATTTCTTCGCCGACCACCAGTATTTCATCGGCGCCAGCCTGACCCTGCCGGACCTGATCGAGCCGTCACCCTGGCGCATTACCATGGGCCTGCGGGCCATGCCGGGCGTGTCACGCATGGCATGGGAACAGGGTTTCCGCGCCAATGAATGGTACATTTACGAGTTGGCGCAGCATTTCTGCCATTTCCTGTTGGCCCAGCCCGACTATATCGCCGGCATGCATTACCGGAACGCGGGTGAGCGAAGGGCAGCGGCGGAGGGAAGGGGGCGCCTTCTGGCGCTGTTGGGCCGGCGGTCGGATGCGACGGGACAATCCGCATCCAATGTCCGCTTCTTCGGCTGGACCGCACCCTCATCACCTGTAAAGCCGTCAGTTCCCACCGGTGCGGCGGCGGTTCTGGCCGATCTGCGCGACAGCCTTCACCGGCATCTGCCCGACCATCCGGGCGGCTCGGCACTGCTGGAATGGGTGGGGCGTTTCCTGGCGGGAGAAGGGGCGGTGCAGGGCATGTCGAAGCCTTTGGAACTGCCCGTTCGCGCACCGCTGCTATATTCAGATCGGCCCGACCGGACGCAGGACATCGCCGGTTTCCTGCGCGCCGTCTGGATGCCCTGGATCAAGGCAGGGTCCCTGACCCGTCCGGCCCTGCGTCAACTGGACCCGCAAGCCTATATGGCCATGGCCAACTGGCTGCGGCACCGGGAATGGCCGGAAGATCTGCCGATCCCCACCAAGTCGGACCTAGTCACGGCAGAGCTGTCCGACCCCGAACGGCTGCGGCAGGCACGGCGCCTGGTCCAGGCCCACCATGCCCGCCGCAAGCAGGGCTGAGGGTCAGCTGCAGCCCGTGGTCCCACCACAGGTGTCGCATTTCAGGCAGGTGCCGTTACGGACCAGCGTCATGTTCTGGCATTCGGGACAGGGGTCGCCCTCATACCCACGGGCGCGGGCTTCCCTGACCTTTTCGAACCGGGCGTCATGCCGGCCCACGGTGCCGCCACGCAGGGCCGTGCTGGACAGGCTGTCGGAATGGACCGACGCGCCGCCGGCATAGTTGGTAACGTCGGTGCCAGTTGCGGCGTAGGCCGTCGTTGCCTGCTGGAACCCAGCCAAAACCCGTCCCTGCTGTCCACCCGGCACCACGCGCAGGTTGGAGCGGACATAGCCGGTGGACGCGATGCGCGCGACGGCGGCCAGCGTTTCCTGCGTCATGTAGGCGGCATTGTCCGGCAGTTCGGGGGCGGTATTGGCGGCTTCCGGCACACCGGCCAGATCGGCCTGCGCATCGCCCCGGCCCATTGTATCGGGCAGCAGATCCTCCGGCGTGGCGTGCGCCAGATCGTTGCGGCCCAGGTACGAGATGGCCAGTTCCCGGAACACATAGTCCAGAATGCTGGTCGACATCTTGATGGCGTCGTTGCCCTGCACCATGCCCGACGGTTCGAACCGGGTGAAGGTGAAGGCCTCCACATATTCTTCCAGCGGCACGCCATATTGCAGGCCCAGCGACACCGCGATGGCGAAATTATTCATCATCGACCGGAAGGCCGCACCTTCCTTATGCATGTCGATGAAAATCTCGCCCAGACGGCCATCCTGATACTCGCCGGTGCGCAGATAGACCTTGTGCCCGCCGACCATGGCCTTCTGGGTGTAGCCCTTGCGACGCTGCGGCAGCTTTTCGCGCCCGCCGGACCGCACGACCTTTTCCACCACGCGCTCAATAACCCGTTCCACGACGCGCTCAGCAACCAGCGGGATGCGGGCGGCGGCTGGCGCCTCCACCACGCGTTCCAGCAGGGTCGGTTCCTCGCCGGTCAAATCCTCCTCTTCATCCTCAAGGATCTGGGCGTTCAGCGGCTGGGAGAGTTTGGAGCCGTCGCGGTACAGTGCATTGGCCTTCAGGCCCAGCTGCCAGGACAGCATATAGGCGTCGGTGCAGGCCGTGACGGCCGCGCCGTTGGGCATGTTGATGGTCTTGGAAATGGCGCCGGAGATGAAGGGCTGTGCCGCCGCCATCATGCGGATATGGGCTTCCGCCGACAGGTAGCGCTTGCCGATCTTGCCGCAGGGGCTGGCGCAGTCGAAGACGGGCAGGTGTTCGTCGCGAAGGCCGGGCGCACCCTCCAGCGTCATGGCGCCGGAAACATAGACATTGGCTGCCTCGATCTCCTTCCTGGAGAAGCCCAGATGGGCCAGCAGGTCGAAGCCGGGGCTGTCCAGCAGGTCCGCCGGGATGCCCAGCGTGTCGACGCAGAAATCGGCGCCCAAGGTCCATTTGTTGAACACGAACTTGATATCGAAGGCGGATTCCAGCGCGCTCTCGACCTTCTCAATCTCCCCGTCGCCAAAGCCCAGCTTGCGCAGCCGGTCATGGGTGATGCCAGGGGCACCGACCAGGGTGCCATGGCCGACGGCATAGCGTTCGATCTTGGCAATGGCGGCATCATCATAGCCAAGACGCGACAGCGCCTCTGGCACGACACGGTTGATGATCTTGAAATAACCGCCGCCGGCCAGTTTCTTGAACTTCACCAGGGCGAAGTCAGGCTCGATCCCGGTCGTGTCGCAATCCATGACCAGACCGATGGTGCCGGTGGGGGCGATCACAGTGGTCTGGGCGTTGCGGAAACCATGGGCGCGGCCCAGGTCCAGGGCATGGTCCCAGGAAGCGCGCGCCGCGCTGATCAGGTCGGCATCGGGGCATTCATCACTGACCAGCGGCACCGGCGCCACCGACAGGCCCTCATAACCCGTGCGGGCACCATGCGCGGCGCGGCGATGGTTGGCGATGACGCGCAGCATCGGCTCGCGGTTGGCATCAAAGCCGGGGAAGGGACCCAACTCCCGCGCCATTTCCGCAGACGTGGCATAGGCCACACCCGTCATCAGCGCCGTGATGGCACCCGTCAGCGACCGGCCCGCGACACTGTCATAGGGCAGGCCGGCGGCCATCAGCAGGCCGCCGATATTGGCAAAGCCCAGGCCCAGGGTGCGGAAATCATAGGAAAGCCGTGCGATTTCACGGCTCGGGAACTGCGCCATGGCCACGGAGATTTCCAGGACGATGGTCCACAGCCGGCAGGCATGCGTAAATGATTCGATATCGAAACGACCATCGGGACGCCGGAATTCCATCAGGTTGATGGAGGCAAGGTTACAGGCCGTATCGTCCAGGAACATATATTCGCTGCACGGGTTGGACGCGTTGATGCGACCGGATACCGGGCAGGTGTGCCATTCATTGATGGTGGTGTCGAACTGCACGCCGGGATCGGCGGATTGCCAGGCGGCATAGCCGATCTTGTCCCACAGGTCGCGGGCCCGCAGCGTCTTCGACACTTTGCCGTCGGTGCGGCGGATCAGGTTCCAGGGGCCGTCGCTGTCCACCGCCTCCAGGAACGCATTGGGCACCCGCACCGAATTGTTGGAATTCTGGCCGCTGACGGTCAGATAGGCTTCCGAATCCCAATCAGTATCAAAGGTGCGGATATCGATGCCGGCATGGCCCTGGCCCGCCAGCTGGATCGCGCGCTGGATATAGTTTTCGGGCACCAGATCGCGGCGAGCCGCAATGATGGCGCGTTTCAGGGCCCGGTTCTTGGCAGGGTCCAGCCGTTCGGCGTCCGGGCCGATCCCTTCATTGCAGGCGGCCATCACCATGTTCAGGTGGCGCGACACCTGTTTGGACCCGGTCACCAGGGCAGCGACCTTCTGCTCCTCCACTACCTTCCAGTCGATATAGGCCTCGATATCGGGGTGATCGAGATCGACCGTCACCATCTTGGCGGCCCGGCGCGTGGTCCCGCCGGACTTGATGGCGCCTGCCGCGCGGTCCCCGATCTTCAGGAAGCTCATCAGGCCGGAGGATTTGCCGCCGCCCGACAGCTTCTCATCCTCCCCGCGCAGGCGGGAGAAGTTCGTTCCGCTACCGGAACCATACTTGAAAAGACGGGCCTCGCGGACCCACAGATCCATGATCCCGCCTTCATTCACCAGATCATCGGCCACCGACTGAATGAAGCAGGCATGCGGCTGCGGGCGTTCATAGGCGGAGTTGGACGGGGTAACGGCGCCCGTGGCCGGGTCGACATAGAAATGCCCCTGGGCGGGACCGTCGATGCCATAGGCCCAGTGCAGGCCGGTATTGAACCATTGCGGGCTGTTGGGGGCCGCCATCTGACGGGCCAGCATGAAGCGCATTTCGTCGTAGAAGGCCGAGGCATCAGCATCCGAATCGAAATAGCCGCCCTTCCAGCCCCAATAGGTCCAGGTGCCGGCCAGACGGTCGAAAACCTGCCGGGCGGAGGTTTCCCCGCCCATCCTCTGCTCCGACGGCAGCTTGGCCAGGGCCTTTTCGTCCGCGACATGGCGCCACAGGAAGCTGGGGACGCTGTTCTCCTCCACCGCTTTCAGGGTGTTGGGCACCCCGGCGCGGCGGAAATATTTCTGGGCCAGGATGTCACAGGCAACCTGGCTCCATTCCGCCGGGACCTCGATATCCTTGGCCTGGAACACGGTGGAACCGTCGGGATTGCGAATCTCGCTGGTCGCCGTTCGGAACGGGATGTCCGTATAGGCATCCTGACCTTCGACGGTGAAACGGCGCTCGATACGCATGGTCCTGGCCCCTTTTCCCAGACAAGGCGGCGATCCTGGCCGGTCCCGTCCACGGGGGGACAGGCATGACCACGCCGCTATATATGGTGACGGGCCAGAGGCTAGGCTACCGGGGGCAGGGCCGGCAACCAGATTTTGTTGGGGAAAACAGAACCATACACTGCTTATTGTGGTTGACGATTGCGGCTCGCCGGAATCCATTCCGGGCGGGCAGGCCATGGCGGAAATGCTGGATTTGGCATCCTGCCCCCTTGTGTGAGTCGCTTTGGTCCCCACATCGGGATGACGCAGAAGGTCAGGTGCCCCGCCGCAGGGCATATCCACACCGGACAGGGGGTTTCATTCCGTCCTCAACGGTGGCAGGGTGCGCCCGCCAAATGTGGCCGGTATCATAGCCAAGTCGTGCCCTGAATGCCCCTGACGCCCGATCCCGAGTCTCAACCGCCCCAGACCGTCCCTGCCAGTGTGGGCATGAGCCGGCGGCAGAAGGCGTTGCTGGGCATCGGTACGGTTCTGTTCCTGGGTGTGCTTCTGGTTTTCGCCGTCCGCCATGTGATGGCGGAGGTGAATTTCGGTGAAGTGATCGCCTATCTGGAGGCGCTGCCGCTGTCCAAGGTGATCAAGGCCATCGGCCTGACGGCCTTGGCCTTCTGGCTGCTGACGCTTTATGATCTGTCGGCGCTGATCTATCTGAAGAAGAAGGTTCCGTACCGGACCACCGCCTTCGCGGCGGCCTGCGGCTATGCGATTTCCAACAATGTCGGCTGGGCGGTGATCAGCGGGGCAGGGGTTCGGCTGCGCGCCTATGGCACCGCCGGCCTGTCGCCGGGCGATGTCGCCAAGGTCGTGGTGTTCTCTACCACCACCTTCACCCTGGGCCTGACCTTCACCGGTGCCGTCGGCATGATCGTCGGGCCGCACCCCGTTTCCGTCCTGCTGAAGATCCCGGAACTGGCGGTACAGGCCACCGGTGCGCTGATGCTGCTGGGCCTGCTGGCCATCTGCGTGATTACCGCCGTGACCCACAAGCCAGTGAAGCTCTGGCGCTGGTCGATCCAGCTGCCCAGCTGGGGCGGGGTTGTGTCGCAGATCACCATCGCGTCTGCGGAACTGGTGGTGACGGCGGCCATCCTGTGGATGCTGCTGCCGGTGGATGTGCAGGTGCCGTTCGTTTCCTTCGTGGCCCTGTTCTGTGCCGCCCTGATCGTGGCGATCTTCAGCCATGTGCCGGGCGGTCTGGGCGTGTTTGAAAGCATCATCCTGCTGGGCATGGCCGACCATGACGCGGCCAGTTCCATCCTGGGCGCGCTTCTGGCCTATCGCTTCATCTATTATGTGCTGCCGCTGGCTGTGGCTGGCCTGTCCATCGCCATCTGGGAAATCCGTCACCATACGGGCCGGTTCGGCCGTGCGGCGGACCGGTTGCGGGGACGGGGGGAATAACAGGCTGCTTTCAAGCGCATCTGGGTCTGCCGCGTTGCAGTGGACAAGCTCCCCAACGCCGGTGCATAGTCGCCGCCGATCTTCGTTCCGCATCACGGAAAAGCCATGAGCGACCGTATTTCCCTGGCCACCTGGATGGCCAACATCCAGATCAAGCTGCTTGTCTGGCGTGCTGGCCGGCTGGTTGGCAGCGATGCTGCCGGTAACCGCTACTTCGAAGAGAAGAAGGCGCGTCCCGGCATGAAGGCCCGTCGCTGGGTCCTGTATAAGGGCGAGCCGGAGGCGACCAAGGTGCCGCCGGAATGGCATGGCTGGATGCATTACAACATGTCGGCCCCCCTGCCGGCGGACAGCGCCTTCCACAAGAACTGGCAGTTGGCGCACCAGCCCAACCCGACGGGAACCACCCAGGCTTACCGTCCGCCCGGTCATCTGTTCGCCGGCGGCAAGCGTGACAAGGCGACGGGTGATTACGAGGCCTGGACGCCGAACTGATCATCCCTATCTTTGGGATGTCGCATGGCGGCGCCGCAAAAGCGCCGCCATGATCGTTTAAGGGATCGGGCATTGTCCCAATCCGGCAGGAGTTAAACTGTCCCATGCGCAAGAACGTGATCGAAACCGTCCTGGGTGCCGTCGTCCTTCTGGTCGCCGGCTTCTTCCTGTTCTTCGCCTACACGACCAGCAGCGTGAAGGCTGTGTCGGGATATCCGCTTGAAGCGCGGTTCAGCAGCACGGGCGGTCTGGCCGCCGGCGCTGATGTGCGCATCTCCGGCGTGAAGGTCGGTACTGTGACCAGCCAGCGCCTGGACAAGCAGACCTTCCAGGCCGTGGTCCGCATGGATATTGACAGCAATGTGCAGCTGCCGCGTGACACGACGGCCAGCATCGCCAGCGAGAGCCTGCTGGGTGGCCGTTATCTTCAGCTGGACCCCGGTGGGGAAGAGGACAAGCTGAAGGCCGGTGACACGATCGAATACACGCAGTCCGCCGTGAACCTGGAGGAACTGCTGGGCCGCTTCATCTTCAATTCCGCCGGTGGTGACAAGAAGGCCGAAGCACCCGCTACGCCGTAAATGACGGTCGGCCTTGATGCCGCCGTAAAGCCTCGCTTTCCTGCCTTATCCGTTTCCTGATGCCTGCGGTCCTCAATGTCGATGCGCCTCATCCTTGCCGGTCTTGCCCTTGTTCTGGCCTTGCCGGTAACGGCACAGGAAGTACCGTCTGCTGATCCGACGGCGGCACCGGATGTGCAGGCCCCGGTGGGTGCGGTACAGCGCCCGGCCCCGCCACCGCCGCCCGCCCGCAAGTTCGACCCCATGCCCGTGGCCCTGCTGCAAGGGCTGGACAAGGTGACCGCCCGGACCAGCACGTTTGAGGCCAAGGTGGGCGAGCCGGTGACCTTTGGTCAGCTGACCATCATTGTGAAGGCCTGTCAGAAGGCATCACCCATCGATCCGCCCGAATCCGCCGCCTTCCTGGATGCCCAGGAGAAGCGATCCGACGGTACCGTCGCGCCGGTGTTCCAGGGCTGGATGTTCGCCTCCAGCCCGGCCCTGTCGGCCATGGAACACCCGGTCTATGACGTGTGGGTCAAGGATTGCAGGAAGTCGGACAGCAAGGCCCGTTCATCCTCCAAGCAGTAAAAATTGGCCGGCGCGTTGACGGCCTTGGATAATTGCGCACGGTAACGGTGGCGCGGGATTTCCGTCGCCCCGAACTGTGACAGATGTTCTGTCAGGAACTGCGTGTCCAGCAGCAGATAGCCGCCAGCCTTCAGTCGTGCCACCAGATGCACCAGGGCGATCTTGCTGGCGTCCGTCGCGCGGGAGAACATGCTTTCCCCGAAAAAAGCACCGCCCAGCGACACGCCGTAAAGCCCGCCCACCATCTGTCCATCCTGCCAGCATTCCACCGAATGGGCCTTGCCCATGGCGTGCAACTGACAGTACGCCTCCCTGATCTCGTCATTGATCCAGGTCTGCGGACGGTCCGGGGCCGGCTCGGCGCAGTGCATCATGGTGGCGCGGAAATCGTTGTCGATCCGGACATCAAAGGGGAAGTGGCGCAGCGTCTTGCGCAGCCGCCGGGGCACATGGAACGCGTCCAGCGGCAACACCCCCCGGAAGGGCGGATCAAACCACAGAAGGTCTTTCGCATCCGCGCTTTCCGCCATGGGGAAAACCCCACCGGCATAGGCACGGATCAACAGCTCGGGCGTCAATATACCCATCATTCCCCGGCGCGTGGTGGCAAGGGCCGGCTACAACCATAGCAAGTTGTGCCGTCGCTTACAAATATTCACGCCGAGAACAGCAGATAGCAGGCGATCAGCCCCAGCATCGAAAAGGCCTGCCCTGAACCTGTCAGCCGCCCCAGCAGCAAGGCGACCGCCGGCGCCAGTGCCACGACCAGACCCAGCCATGACCCCGGCGTGGTGCCGGTGCGTAATAGCGTCCCCGCCAGAAGCAACAGCAACGGTGCCCCGGCCAGTATCAGCCCCGCCAGATAGCCCGCCAACAGCCGCACATTGCTGGAGGCCGGCACCGCCATGGCCAAGGGCAGAAGGGACCTGCCCGATGCCCGCACGCCGAGGTCGCCCAGCGGAAACAGGGCCGGCAGCAGCAGCAGCGCCACCGCGCGCCTTACCGCATCCGGCCCGTCGGACAGCAGCGCCAACGCGACTGCACCGCCCAGCCAGATGGCCAACAGCTTCCATCCCGGCCGTGACAGGCGCAGTTCGGCCAACAGAAGGACGGCAAGGCCGGTTCCCCCATTCGGACGCACGCTGATGGGGGCGGCCTGCGTCGGCGAAGCGGGCCTAGCGGTCTTGGCCGCGTCACTGGCCCTGCTTGCCTGCGCCGGCCGCCGGAACCGGTCGCCCAGCAGGCCTGCGGCCATGGCTAGCCCGGCACCCGCCAGGAACCAGATGCCCCGGGCGGCGAGGTAGGAGGGGGCGGACCAGTCAAAGCCGTCCCAGGTGAAACTGCCGTTGATGGATCGGGTGATGTGAATGCCAAAGGAAGTGCCATGGTCTCCCTGCACCACGCCGCCCATATCATGCATGGGCAGGCCGGCGCCCAGCGGGTCGGCGATGGGTCCCAGCATCCCCCGCGACACACTGGTGGTCAGGGGCAGGACCACCAGCCAGGCGACCATCATCAGGATGCCCGCCGCCACCGAGCCGCGCGTCCAGCGCCGGGCCTCCACCAGCCCCCGGAACCCCGCAAGCAATGAGGCGCTGGGCACACTGACCAATAGCAGCGGACCCAGCAATGCCAGCGGCTGCTGCACCGGTGCCTCCCCCCGGACCGCCTGGATGAACAAGGCGCCAAGACCAAAACACAGCAGGAAAGCCACCAGAAAGAAGGTGTCGGCCAGCCAGCGCCCCAGGGCGAAGTCGGTATCGCTGACCGGTGTGGCCCCCGTCAGCAGAAGCGGATGACGCGTGGGCGGAAAGGCGATCCGCAAGGCGATGAAATGCGCCGGCAGCAGAACGGTCACACCCAGCGCCCCCACGACCAGCCCCACGGTTTCCGCGGTATAGATCGGGCGCAAGGTGCCCACGGACACCGTGACATAGCCGGCATCGGCGGGGGGCAGGGCAAGGCTGGCCAGCATGCAGGCCAGCGCCAGCCAGACCCACAGGCCGCGCCGCCGCGTGAAGCCGGCCAATTGGAACCGGGCGACCGCCAGGATAACGCCGATTGTCATGCCCGGTGCTCCGCGACGGCGGCCAGATAGGCATCTTCCAGGCTGGGGGCCTCCGGTATGGCGCCGGGCGGTGCCGCCTTTCCGGCATTCAGCACGAGACGCAGGCGGATGCCGTCCGCCATTCGCTTGCGTCCGGTGACCGTACCGAATTGCAGGGCATGATCAATGGCCGTCGCGGGCACCGTCAGGCTGACGACCCGCCCCTCCAGGGCGGCAGCCAGCATTTCCGGCTGTCCCACAGTGATGGCCTGGCCCTTTGACAGGATCAGCAGATCCTCCGCGATGGCCTCCAGATCGGAGACGATATGGCTGGAGAAGACAATCACGCAGCGCGGCGCCATCTCCGTCAGGATGGATTGCAGGGCCAGCTTCTCGAACCCGTCCAGTTCCGCCGTCGGCTCGTCCAGCAGCAGGATTTCCGGCTGTCCCAGCAGCGATTGCGCGACCACCAGCCGGCGGCGCATCCCGCCTGACAGATCGCCCACCGGCGTATCCAGCTTGGCCGCGATGTGCAGGGCGTCCGCCAAACCCGCCGCCTGCTGGGCGGCCTCCCGCGCGGGCAGGCCCTTCAGGGCGGCCATATAGGCCAGCAATTGGCGCGGCGTGGCATGGGCCGGCAGGTCCACCGATTGCGGGGCATAGCCAAGGCGCGCGTGGTGCACCCGCATGGACCGGGCTATGTCCTGCCCGCCGCTTTCCACGCGCCCCTCGCTGGGCGGAAGGGTGCCGGCCAGCATCGCCAGCAAGGTGGACTTGCCCGCACCATTGGGCCCCAGCAGCCCGTGAATCCCCGGCCCCAATGTCCAGTTCACATCATGAACAGCCTGGAACGTGCCGAACCGCCGCCCCAATCCAGTCAGTGTCAGGGACGGCGAGGCAGTGGGGCTTGTCATCAAGATTGGGTCACCAGGATAAGGCGGCATCGTCATCATACCGACACCGCATGAGGGGCATGCGGATCATGGTAAACCGCAGGGTGCCTTGCTGCAACGCTGCGCCGCTGGGTTCCGTCACGGAAACTTCACGGAACTGCCGCCGATCCTTTACCACACCGTCCCTATGTGATGGGACCGAAGGCCCCCGCGCGGCGGCGAATTCCGTTGTCCCCGCGCGGGGGAGGGAAAACGGGATTTGCTGGGATTTTAGCAAAACCCCATCAATGGGATGCGCGGCATGACCGAATGGACGCTGTCCGGCGACACACTCTCCTTGCAGACGGAACCGGCGGGGCGACCGCGCCCGGTCTGGCAGCAGCGCCTGCTGGCGCTGGTGGAAACCCTGATGGCCCGCCTGCACCGGCAGGGGGATGCGGGGGAGGGGGGCTGGCTGGCCCAGCTGTCGATCTCCACCCGCATCGGCTTTCTGGTGGGGGCGGCCCTGTTGACGGTGCTGCTGACGGCGGGGCTTTTCCTGCTGGGTGATGCCAGACGGGAAAGCGCGACGGGCCGTATGACAGGCCTGTCGGGCTTTGCCGAGACGGCAGCTGACCTGAACCGGGGCATGACGGCCCTGCAGCTTCACGTCACCCGCTTCCTGCGCGAACGCGACGCCGCCGCCGGGGCGGCGTTCAAGACCACCCTGACGGAGGTGGAGCAGGCGGCAGCCGACCTGTCGGCCCATCCCGCCGCCGCCGATCAGGCCGACACGATCACGGCCCTGACGGCCAGACTGTCCAGCCTGGCTGCTGCCTTCGACGCCGTGGACCAGGCGACCCGCGCCGTCGGCCTGACGGATGAGGAAGGCCTGCGCGGGCAGATGGCGCGGTCGGTGGCGGCCACCGAGGAGGAGCTGAAGAAATGGCCGGCCAGCATGGGCGCGCAGCTTTTCATTGGCATGGCGGAAATGCGCAATGCCGAGAAATCCTTCCTGATGACGGGGGATGACAAGTATGTGGGCCAGCATCGCAAGGCCTTCAACGAGTTCTCCTTCTTCATCCCGGAAAGCCAGCTGGATCCGCAGACCAAGGAAGCCATCGACACCCTGTCCCGGCAATACCGCCAGGATATGGTGGCGCTTTCCAGCGCGGTTGCCGCGCAGGATAAGGCGGTGAAGGATTTCAACGCCGCCTTTGCCGAGACGGCCCCCCTGATCAAGCAGCTTTTCGACTATACCCGTGCCGGGCTGGCCGATGCCAAGGAGGCGGAGGGCAGCATCCGTACCCAGACACAGCGCCTGACCATGGCCATCGGCGGGACCCTGGTGGCCCTGTTCTGTGGCCTGTCCTTGCTGCTGGTCCGGTCCATCACGGGGCCGTTGGCGCAGATCGAGGGTGCGATGGAAGGGCTGGCGCGGGGTGAGCGGCTGTCCTTCATCCCCGGTACGGCCCGGCGGGACGAGATTGGCGATATGGCCCGCGCCATTGATGTCTTCCGCGTGAATGCGGAGGAGATGGACCGTCTGAAGGTGGAGGAGCAACAGCGCGAGCGTGCCCACCAGCAGGAGATGGCCGACCGCCTGGGCGGGCTGGCCCAGGCGTTGGAGCAGGAGATGACCCGACGGGTGGAGGCGGTTCTGAGCGAGGCGGCGGGCATCGCCACCATGGCCGAGCGCATGACGGGGGCCGCCACCCGCACCGGTGAGCAGTCCGACGGCGTGGCCGGGGCGGCGGGGGAGGCGACGGGCAATGTCCAGGCCGTGGCCGCCGCCACCGAACAGCTTGCCACCGCGTCCCGCGAGATCGGGCGGCAGGTGACGGAAGTGGCCGACATGGTCCATGCCGCCGTGGAGCGGGGCGCGCAGACCCGCGCGGTGGCCAGCCAGCTGGCCGATGCCGCCCAGAATATCGGGCGGGCGGCGCAGTTGATCGGTGATATCTCCGGTCAGACCAACCTGCTGGCGCTGAATGCCACCATCGAGGCGGCGCGGGCCGGCGAGGCGGGGCGCGGCTTTGCCGTGGTCGCCGCGGAGGTCAAGACCCTGTCGAACCAGACGGGGGCCGCGACCGAGGAAATCGCCTCCCAGATTGCGGCGGTGCAGCGGGCGACGGAGCGGGTGATCACCGATATCCACCAGCTGCACGACGTCATCGCCCGCATTGACGAGATTGCGGGATCGATCAGCGCCGCCGTGACCCAGCAGGGCAGTGCCACCGAGAGCATCAGCGCCAGTGCGGCCAGTGCCGCCGACGGCACCATCGAAGTGTCCGACCGCATCCGCACCGTGGCGGCAGACGCCGCCGAAACCCGTACACTGTCCCAGGATCTGGGCCAGCGAGCCACGCAGGTGACGGCAGAGATGCGGGCGCTGCGGGAGCGGCTGGCCAGTATTCTGGACGCGGCGGCGTAATTAACCGGCCGCCGGGGCGGGTTTTTCCGGCTTCGGCGGCTTGGGCGGGGCGGTCAGGGAGGCGACGCGGGAGGCGTATTTCTCCGGCTCGCCCTTGACCAGCAGGGGCAGCTCGGCGGCCAGCACGTCCAGCAGTTTGGGCAGCCAGACCTCGTCGGCCTTGGCGAAGTTGCCCAGCACCCAGCCATGCACCCGGTCCTTGTCGCCGGGATGGCCGATGCCGATGCGGACGCGCCAATAATCCTTGCCGATATGATCATCGATGGAACGCAGGCCGTTATGGCCGCCATGGCCGCCACCCTGCTTGACCCGGATCTTGCCGGCGGCCACGTCCAGTTCATCATGCAGGGCGATGGTGTCGGCAGGCGTCAGCTTGTAAAAGCGCATCGCCTCCCCCACCGACTGGCCGGACAGGTTCATGAAAGTCTGGGGCTTTAGCAGGAAGCATTTTTCGTTAGATGCGAGGCCTTCGGCGACCATGCCCTGGAAACGCTTCTTCCAGGGGCCGAAGCCATAGCGGCGATGGATTTCATCCACCGCCATGAAACCGACATTGTGACGGTGCCGTTCATATTCCGGGCCGGGATTGCCCAGTCCGACCAGAAGGCGCATCGCCCTATTCCATTTTAAATGAATGACTTAACCAATCAGTCCCGTCACATCTCCGGGCACGAGGCCCGGAGATGTGGGGTACTCAACACCTACTGAACGATTACGCGTCGGCCTTGACGGTCGGGGCGGCAATCGTGGCGACGGTGAAGTCGCGGTCGGTGATGGTCGGGCGCACGCCTTCCGGCAGCTTCACGGACGAGATGTGGATCGACGAACCAACCTCGAAGCCAGCCAGATCGACGGTGATCTTTTCCGGCAGGTCGGCGGCCTTGGCGAACACCTCGATATCGTGACGGACGATATTCAGGATGCCGCCCTTCTTGATGCCGGGGCAGGTTTCGACATTCACAAACTCCACCGGCACCTTCAGGGTGATCTCGGTGGTGTCGCTGACGCGCAGGAAGTCGGCATGCAGCGGACGGTCATAGACCGGGTCCAGCTGCACGTCGCGCGGCAGCACGCGGTGCGTCACGCCGTCGACCGTGATGTCGAACAGGTGGGTGAAGAAGCCCGGACGATGGATCTCACGAGTGAACTTCGTGGTGTCCAGGGCGATCATCACCGGCTTTTCCTTGTTGCCGTAGATCACAGCCGGAATCGAACCAGCACGACGCGTGGCCCGGGCGGTCCCCTTTCCGGCCCGGTCGCGAGCCGTGGCGGCGAGCGCGATAATCTGGGTCATGGTACTCTCCTAGTACGAAAAAAGACCCGGTCACGGGCATCCGTGTCGGGTCCGGTAGTGGCGCCAGCCTCCAGGGGTGCTGTACGCCGCGAAAATGGTCCGGCCTTTTAGGCGCAAACCCGCCAGGAGTCAAGGCACGGCCCCACCTTTCCCCCTGCATGGCACCCAGATCAGGCCCGCACCGGTGGTCGCATGGTGGCCCTGGCGAAAGCTCCGAACGGAAGCGGTGTCGGGCCGGTTTTCCGGCGTTGGTGAAACAGGATGAAACAGAAAATAAAGGTGCGTTCCACGAACTGTGGATAAGTCAGGGTTGCGCGGCCCTCATTTCGGAGGGCAGGCCGGGGGCAGGGCACGGTTTGGGCGTTGATGGCGGTGAGCATAGCACGGGTAGGGGGAGAAGTCAGCGGTTGGGGCGGGCATCGCGGACTGGCTCGCCCCCATCACGCCACAAGCCATGGGTTCAAGATCGGGACGCGCATCGGTTCAAAGTCGCGGGTGTTGCGGGTGATCAGGGTCAGGCGGTGAACCAGGGCGGTGGAGGCAATCAGGCTGTCCTGCGGTTGCCGGTCAGGCACATGCAGACGGGCACAGCGCTGCGCCACGGGGGCATCGACGGGGAGGGTGCGGTCTTTGAAGGTTGGGATAATCTGTGCGTCGATCCAGGTCCGCAACACTCCGCCCTGAACCGGGTCACGCCGCGCGATCTGCGCCGCCCCCACTTCAATCTCGAACAGGGAGATGGCGGAGATGAACAGGTCCGCCGGATCGGTTTCCGCCGCTGAGGCCACCACACCAGCATTGGCCCGATCCGGTCGCCGGAGTTCGGAGAGGACATCGGTGTCGAGCAGGAATATCAGGAAAGATCAACCGGGCGCACAGGATCGGAAATCCGCGTCGGCGCGAACTCAAAGTCTGCCTCGGGCCCATCCTGCCGAAGGGTGTCCAGCAGCGATGACCCCCGCTCCCCCGCCAGACGCTTGTAAGTGTCGTGAAGCGGCGGGTCATGGGCCGGTTCTTCTTGGTCCACTACGATCAAAGTCTCCTGCTCCGCGGCGCGGTCGGCCTTTCTGGTGTTCTGCTTTTGGCGTGCCTGCGACAGGCAAATTTTCTGACTTTTATACAAAGAAATGCATATTTTTAATTTAATTAAAAATTTATTTATATATTTATAGTCTATAATTTCTCCAATTTTTTTTAAGCAAATTGGTAGGATTCTCTATGGTCTTGCTCTATCCTAAATACAGTGAGTCAGTCAGATTTACGTGTTTATTCTTGTATGGGGTGCGGCGTGCCACAAACTAGAAACATTCTCAACCATTTCCGAATTGAAACCGCAGTGTCCAGAAGGACTTGTGATGTCAGTTCATCTCATGTGATTAGTAAAGGTGAAGAACACTTTGCTTATGAAGTGACACCAGGGCAGCGTAAAAACATTTGTAAGACTTGTGCTCCTGGTGTTATCGCTCGGGCGCAAGAGCATCTAAACGGCATAGTCGAAAAAATTTCAATGATAACTTAGCTGGAAACGCAACCTGCTAGTCAATTTTTCTAAATTTTAATGAATTATTGATTTAAATAGCCGGAGGTTTTTCGAATGATTAAGTCCATCTTAATTGAAAATGTGAGGGGAATAGAAAAGAGGTGTTTTGAGCTTGATATATTAAAAAACAAGCCTTCACTGCTTGTTGCGCCGAATGGTTTTGGTAAGAGTTCGATAGCTGCAGCTTTTTCCTCTTTGCGTACTAAGCGCATGGAGCTTCCAAAAGAACAGTATCATTTGGGCGACGAGTCCTTAGAGCCCAAAATAACTATTGTTGTTAAGAAGGATGGATTTTTAAATTCATATACTGCTGATAGAAGTAAAAATCAAATTTCTGGCACATTTGACGTTCACGTTATTTCAAGTCGCCTGCGTGCAAAAGCCATAAGGCATAATATGGGAAAATTTACAACAGCGACCGCATCGCTAGAAATAAATGATTTTGTTATTGTTCCTACTATTCCCTCTAAAATATATCATAATTACGATGTTAAACTAATGCGGAACCGTTTTGGATCATCAGGTAAAGTATTGCAGAATCTTAATGATACCTTTAGGAATTCCGCTTTAGCAGATGGTTTAATTGAGTGCTATTCAATCATGGACAAGGTTGATGGGGTTCGTATACAAAATGAAATTAATGACATTATCAGTTTAGTTAGTGCGCAAGCTGGTACTAGTGAGCTAATAAGAAATTGGGCTAAAAGTACGTTATCCTCTAGGCTTGAGGCAATATCAGCGGTGCAGGCTGTTGCAAATTTGCTTGAATCAGTTGCAGCCCCAGGCTCGCAACGCATTGATATGTTGTTTTCAGCTGTTCAGGTGATTTTTTTGTATCTTGAAGATAAAAAGCTATTCAAAGATGCCTGTAAATACCTTTCGTATATCAATGAAAAGGAGAGTTTTGAGGATATAATTAAAGCGTTTGGTTCGACATGGAAGAAAATTCGACCCGTTGAGCGGAAGGGGAGCCTTGTTGTTTCCTTTCCTCTGGCTATGCATATATCTAATGGTCAAAGAGACTCGCTTTGCTTCGCTGCTGAGTTGAGAAAAATTGAACGATCTATCTCATCAAGAGATAGTATAATTGTCATTGATGAAGTCTTCGACTATCTCGATGACGCAAATTTAGTCGCAGTGCAATATTACATTACTAGGCTAATTAAGAGGGTTCAATCCAGAGGAAGAGATGTATACCCACTAATATTGACGCACTTAAATCCATATTATTTTAAGAATTTTACTTTTTCAAGTCAAAAAGTATATTTTTTAAAAAAATCAAAACCGTCTGTAAATAAGGATTTTCGGTCCCTTATATTAAAGAGGGATGATGATACTATAAAGCAAAGCGTTGCACGCCACTTTCTCCATTACAGTCCAGTTTCGTGTAATTTGAAGGCTGAATTTAAGTGTTTGGCTCTTAAGGAACGGTGGGGAGAATCTAATGTTTTTCATGCGCACATAAAAGCTGAGTGGCAAAAGTATGTTAGCGAGTCGGATAACTATGATCCATTCGCGGTGTGTTGCTTTGTTAGGGTTAAGATTGAAGAAAAAATATACGAAAAGCTTGAATCTGAATCCAAGAGAATTGAGTTCGTTGAAACAAAGAAAACGAAAGACAAACTAGATTTTGCAGTTGCCAACGGCGTTGAAGTTGATGACACTTTATATCTATTGGGAATTATATATAATGAGGGTCTGCATGTGCGGGATAACGTGGATGATAGCAGTCCAATAGTTTCAAAGCTCGAGAATAGGACTATAAGGCACATGCTAATTGATAGCATTGGGGCGTAGAGTATTTTTGTATGTGTGATTATTTTCTTGAAAGTGATTTGTTTTCACAAGAAAATTTCCTCTTCAGTGTTTAAGATGGTACGAGAACTTAAGCGGGGACACGCCCTCTCGGGCGCGCCCCCCGCCCCCAACCCCTACCTCTTCAAATACCGCTGCTCCAGCGCCCGCGCCCTGGTCTGCAACGATTGCTCGGCCCCATTCACGAACACCTTTTCCGCCAGGACCGTGGGTTCCAGCGGGTCGCCGGCCCACAGGACCAAGTCGGCGGGTTTGCCGACCGCGACCACGCCCGCATCCTTCACCCCGAACAGGGCGGCGGGGCGGCTGGTGATGGCGGCCAGCGCCTTGTCGCGGGGCATACCGTAGGCGACGGCGGTTCCGGCCTCGAACCGTACCTGATTGGCGTAATGGCCGTCGGCGGTGGACGTGATGATGACGTTCACCCCGGCCTTTTCCAACAAGGCGGCGTTTTCCAGGCGCGCGCGCTGTATCTCGAACCGGTTGGGGATGTTGGTGGTGGGCTTCACGATGACGGGCACGCCCGCCGCCGCGATCTCCCCAGCCACGATCCAGCCTTCCTCGGCCCCCAGCAGGACCAGTTTCAGCTTTTCTTCGCGGGCCAGACGCAGGGCCAGGCGGATGTCGGCGGCGCGGGAGACGGCCAGGAACAGGGGCGCCTCGCCACGGGCGACTGGCAACAGGGCCTCCAGATCGGCGCGCGACAGGCTGTAATCGCGCGTCCCGCCCTGGTTAAAGGCGGCCTTGTTGGCGGCGTAGTGGCGGGCGTCGTCCAGCGCCTCCTTCAGGATGGCGACGGACAGGCTGCGGCTGCCACCGGCGTTCTTGGCGGCGGCTTCGCCCAGCGGCAGGGCCACGCCGATCCGGCTGCGCACCACGATGTCGGGGGCGGCACCGGTATGGATGATGGCCGGCTGTCCATGGAACAACGGCTCGTCCGCATGGCCGGCGGTATCCGCCTCATGCGCGTGCGCCCCGTCGCCAAAGGCGGCGGCGGGCATGATCACGGCGCGGGTGACACCACCCAGACGCGCCAGCGGCAGCAGGCTGCTGGCCGGATTGACGGCGTAGGACGGGTCATAGGCGACGGCGAAGTCCTTGTTCTCGGCCTTGCTGTCATTGGTCTGTTCAACGGCACTCACCTCCTCGATCCCGATATCGCTGCTGGATACGAACAGGCCGGAGGTGACGGTCTTGCCGGTGCCGTCGATCAAAGTGGCCCCGGCGGGCACGGCGGCCCCGGCACCAGCGGCGGTGACGATGCCGTTCTGGATGACAATGGTGGCACCGGGCAGGGAGGCACCGGTGGCGGTGACCAGGGTCGCGCCCTGGATGGCAATGGTCTGCGCGCTGGCCGCCGCCGTCAGGGCCAGGGCGAAGGTGCTGCTCAACAGGGCTTTCTTCATCATGTTCATCACTTCACCCCCGCCTTGAAGATGTCGGCCCCGGACTGCCCCAGCTCAAAATCGGAGCGGGGTTCGGCGGGCGGATGGGCGCGGTCATGCATCAGCACGCCGTCAATATAGACCAGATCGGCCAGGGTATAGATGGAGAAGGGGTTGCCGTTCCAGACCACCACATCGGCCATCTTGCCGGGTTCCAGGGTGCCGGTCTTGTCCAGCACGCCAATGGCCTTGGCGGGATTGGCGGTGATCCAGGCGATCGCCTCCTCATCCTTGATGTCCAGGCCCAGATAACGACCCTCGGCCAGGGCCTGGGCGCTTTCCTTGTTCAGGTGCTGGATCAGCGTCTCGTCATCGGAATGGATGACGGCGCAGGCCCCGGCGGCATGGACCATGGCGGCATTGGCCGGCACGCCATCATAGCTTTCCATCTTGAAGCCCCACCAATGGGCCCAGGTGGCGACGCAGGTATCGCCGGCCTTTAACAGGTCGGGGATCTTGTACGCCTCCGTCGCGTGGTGGAAAGCCTTGATGGAATAGCCGAATTCCTTGGCGATATCGAGCATCACCGACATTTCATCGGCGCGGTAGCAATGGTTCTGCACCAGGATGTCACCGCGCAGGACGCCGGCCAGCGTATCCAGCTGCAGGTCGCGCTTGGGCGGATCGCCGGCCCCTTTCTCGTCGCCCTTCTTCTGCTTTTCGTAATAGGCATCCCATTTGCGGCGATAATCGGCGGCCTCGATCCAGGCCTTGCGGTAGCCGGCGACATTCGACATGCGGCTGGCGGGCGCGCGGCCCTTGCTGCCATAGACGCGCTTGGGGTTTTCACCACAGGCCATTTTCAGGCCATAGGGCGCGCCGGGGAACTTCATCTCCTGCACATTGCGGGCAGGCACATTCTTCAAGGTGACGCTGCGCCCACCGAACAGGTTGGCGGAACCGGGCAGGATCTGAAGCGTGGTGACGCCGCCGCGAAGTGCCCGTTCAAAGCCGGGGTCCTGCGGCCAGACGGAATGTTCGGCCCAGACCTGGGCCGTGTTGGGGTCCGTCGCGTCATTGCCATCGGAATGGGCCTGCACCGCCGGGGCGGCATAGACACCCAGGTGGGAATGCATGTCGATCACGCCGGGCGTGATATAGCGGCCCGTGGCGTCCACGATGGTGGCCCCGGCGGGCACGGGCAGGGCGGCGCCCACCGCCTCGATCTTGCCATCGCGCAGGATGACTGTACCGTTCTCGATGCGCTGGCCCGTACCGGTCAGCACGGTGGCCCCGGTCAGGGCCACCAGACCGCTGGCCGCCGGCTTATACCGGCTGGGGAAGGGGTCGCGGTTGGCGGCGGGGTCCAGGCCCTGTGCCAGCCCCGCCTTGTCGTCGCCCTTGTTCTTGTCCTTGGATTGGTTGGCCGCCTGTCCCGTGGCACATCCAGCCAGCACCAAGGCCAGCCCCGCCACCATCCAGCGACCGGTCCGCGACCGCGCCATTGCCCCCACTCCATTGTTGCCATTGAAACAATGGGGGTGAGTGTGGGGATGGTTCGCCTGTCAAGTCAACGGCTTGGGGTGTAACGGGATTGTAACGGAATGTGTTGGTCTGTGGCGGCGCGCTCATCCCACCAGCGCATCGCGTGCCAGATCCAGCATGGGCAGGAAGGCGGTGTGCTCCTGTGCCCCGGCCAGCGCGTAGCGGCGGTCGAAAATATAGCAGGGCACGGCCTGTACACCCAGCTGCCGGGCCGTGGTGTCGGCCCCCTTGATGGCGGCGCGGTCGGCCTCTCCATCCAGATAATCGCGCGTCTCGTCGGCGTCCAACCCCTGTTCCACGGCGATGGAGACCAGCGTGTCCAGATCCCCGATATCCAGCCCGCGCTGAAAATGCGCGGCGAACAGGGCCATGGCGACCGGCGTGGCCTTGGCCCAGCGTTCGGCAAAGCGGATCAGGCGGTGGGCCTGCAATGTGCTGGGGATGCGGCGGATCAGGTCCTGGCGCAGCATCAGACCCTCCCTGGCCGCCGCCTGTTCGACAACGGCATGCATCTGCCGCACCCGTTCCGGACCGCCGAATTTCACCGTGAAATAGAGGTTGCGGTCCATGCCCTCCGCCGGCAGGTCGGGGTTCAGCTGAAACGGCATCCAGCGCAGGTCAACGCGCACGCCCGGCCGTTCGGCCAGCGCCCGGTCCAGCCGTACCTTGCCCAGGAAACACCAGGGACAGATCAGGTCCGAATAAATCTCGATCAGCATGTCCGCCCCGATGCCCCCCTGCCACACCATTACCATAACCCGAAATGACGGGGCGGGCGAGGGGGCGGCACCGCGCAAGAACCGTTGCGCCGTCAACCGCACGGGTCCATGCTGTTAAAAATTTGTGACGGTCCGATGGGTGGGGACCCAGGATGACAAAAATACTGACCGCACCGCAATTGGCATCCGCGTTTGTCGGCCACGCCACGCTGCTGCTTGCCGTCAACCTGACCCATGATCTCGACCCCGTGCTGGCAGGTTTCCTGTCGCATGAGGTGCCGACGGCGGATGAATTGCTGGATGATCAGGTGCTGATCGGGCAGGTGATCCGCGCGCCGCGCGGCGATATGCGCCTGGAACGCACGCTGGCCTGGCTGGAACAGGTCTGGTTCAATCTGGCCGACCGGTCGGCGGTGCATCCCCTGGTCTGTCAGGAACTGGACGTGCGCCGCCATTCGCCGGTGATCTTCGATCTGGATGAGGGCCTGATCCGGGCCGCCAACCTGCTGGACCTTCTGGTCCGGCAATGTGCAGGTTTGAAGGATATGTCGGCCCTGGCCGGCATCCTGTCGCTGCTGCGCCAGTGGCAGGGGGACCGGCGACGCGAAACCCTGCTGGAACTGGAGCGGCGGTGCCTGCCGGCGCTGGAGGGGGATGATGGCACGCCCGCCGCAGAGCAGGTGCGGCGCATCCGCTTCCTGGCCATGGAAGGTGCGTTGCCGGCGGATGAGTATCTGGGCCTGCATTTCGATCCGCAGGCGCTGCCCGACTGGGATATGGCCGAACTGACCCGCCTGATCCGCACCCGCTACCCGCTGCTGCGCCGGTCGGACGTGGAGGCCATGGTCGCCGCCCGCACCCCGGTGGCGCGGGCGGCGGTGGCGTAGTTTTTACTGTGCGCTCAATGCCGTGGCCAGGGCCTGCGCCTCGGGCCGGTAGAAATGCCGGTCCACCAGGATGGCGCGGGGCTCGGTCTTCTGACCATAGAACTTGTCGTTGAACTCATTGCGCGGGGCGATCACCGATCCTTCGATCGCCATGCCGCCGAACAGGCCGCTGGTCTTGGCATAGACATAGATATCCGCCGACAGGCCGACACCGTAGGAGGCACCGACGCCGGTGCCCAGCTCACCGATGGCGACATTGGCGTCGGCACCCAGCTTCACCTTGCGGTCGATCACGGCGTCCAGACCCTTCTGGGTCATGATCACCATCATCATTTCCGACGCCTGCCCGCCGAATTGCAGGCCGAAGCTGGCCTCTGCCAACGTGTAGAAGGCGGGTCCGCTCCACGCCCCATCATCGCCGCGCGCCACCATCACGCCGGTGCCGCCGCCGCCGCCCACGAAGAAACCGGCCTGGATGACATTGGGCAGGATCAGGACGGCGCGCGCCCGGCCCACCAGGGTCTTCAGGTCCTTATATTGCGGATCGGTCAGCAGGGTCAGCGCCGTGACCCGCGCCCGCTCCACCATCAATTCGGGTTCCGTCAGGGCCTGGGCCGGACGCACCAGGGCGGACACCGCCAGGGTCAGGCCGAACAAGGCCATCACGAAACGCTTCATTTCTCCGCTCCCTTATCTCGCGAACATGATCTCAATGCCCGCAATGCCTAATCAAAGCAAGCGGCCCTGACATGGCGGAATATTGGCACCGATAAGGCGCCATTGCCCGTCGCCATCGCCCAGGGCCAGATGGTCCATCCGGAACAGGTGCCAATGATCAACCGCCACCGACAGCACCCCCGCCGGTGGCAGGCCCAGCGCCAGCGCCAGGGCGGCGCGGATGGGGCCGGCATGGCCGACCATCACAATGTCGCGTCCGCGATGGGGCTGCGTTTCCCGCATCACCGCTGCGTTTACCCGCTGACATAGATCCGCGAAGCTCTCCCCGCCCGGCGGGGCGTTGCCGGCCGGGTCCTGCCAGAAGCGCTCGGCCATTTCCCGCTCGCTGTCCCAGATTTCGGCATGGGTGCGACCGTGCCATGATCCGAAATCCTGTTCGGTCAGGTCGGGCACGCAAAGGGTGGGCTGATCGGGCGTCAATGCCGCCGCTGATCGGATGCTGCGCGACAGGGGTGTGGTCAGCCAGATGGCATTGTCAGGCAACCAGGATCGCGCGCCGTAAATCATTCCGGTATCGGAAAGATCGGCATCTGCATCCATTTGTCCCGCAATGGTGCCCGGCGGCAGCAACAGGGGTGCATGGCGCACCCACCACCAGCGGGTGACAGCACCATCAACACTCATGTCGAAGCCGGAATGACGGCGGCCAGGGCCAGAAGGAAGCCGATTTCGGCCATTTGCTGCCCGGCACCCAGCACGTCACCGGTGACACCGCCGATCTGCCTTTTCGACAGCCGTGCAACGCCCCAAACGGCGGCGGCGGATATGGCCATGACCGACAGGCTGATCATGCCGGACGCCAGATGCAGCTTGTTCAGCGCGGTTGCGGCGAGCGTGAAGCCGATCAGCAGGGCGACCAGGGCGCGGGCGCTGTCGGGCCGGCCCTGGTCCGCCGAGACACCTTTCAGGCGCGCATCGGGCAGGGCCAGCTTCACCAGTGGCAGCAGACCGCGTGAAAAGGCATGCGCGCCGATCAAGGCCAGCGCCACCGTACGCGGGTCTGCCAGGGTAGACAGCACGCCGACACGGGCGAGCACCACCAGGATCAGGGCCATGGAACCATAGGTACCCACCCGGCTGTCCTTCATGATGGACAGCTTGGCTTCCTTGTCCCGCCCGCCGCCGAATCCATCGGCGACATCGGCCAGCCCATCCTCATGCAAGGCGCCGGTCAGCCAGGTCAGGGCCGCAACAGTGACGATGGCGGCCAGCAGCGGCGCCAGACCTGCGAAAGTCAGCGCCCAGTACAGCACACCGCCCGCCACACCGATCAGGCATCCCACGATGGGGAACCAGGAAAGGGCACGGCGGTTCAGGTCGTCCGGCCAGTCGCCCTTCCAGCGCAGGGGCAGGCGGGTCAGAAAGATGGTGGCCGCCATGAATTCCGCGAGCGGTTGGGGCCTGTGCTGCTTTGTTGCATCGCTCATGACATCGGTATAGGCCAGTGTGGCTTTCACCGCCAGCACCGTTCCGGCACCCGCGCAGGGGGCCAGACGGTAACCATGATACAATCGCTTCAGGAACGTCCCATGTCCGGCCATCACGACCATTCCCATCACCACCACGATGATGAAGGCCTGCCCAGCCTGGAGGAAATCCGCCGCGTGCTGGCCGACCTGCCGGGGCCTGACCTGGAGGCGGCGACGGCGGCAATGCAGCGTGAACAGAGCCTGCTGAAGCCGCCCGGCGCGCTGGGCCGGCTGGAGGAGCTGGTGCAGTGGCTGGCCACCTGGCAGGGCAAGGCGCCGCCGGAACTGACCCACCCGCGCATCGTGATCTTCGCCGGCGCCCATGGCGTGGCACAGCGCGGCGTTTCGGCCTATCCGCCCGCCGTGACGGGGCAGATGGTGCAGGCCTTCATCAATGGCCATGCCGCCATCAACCAACTGGCCGAACTGCACGATGCCGACCTGCGCGTGCATGAGATGGACCTGGACCATCCGACGGCGGACTTCACGGCTGGCCCGGCGATGAGCGAGGAAATCTGCGCCCGCGCCGCCGCCTATGGCATGATGGCCATTGAGCCGGGCCTGCATCTGCTGTGCCTGGGCGAAATGGGCATCGGCAACACCACGTCGGCCGCCGCATTGTGCGCGGCGCTGTTCGGCGGGGCCGCGTCCGACTGGGTCGGCCCCGGTACGGGCGTGGACAGCGAAGGCATCAAGCGCAAGATCGCGGCGGTGGAGGCGGGGCTGGCCGCCAATCCGTCCGCCCTGACCGATCCGTTTGAGGCGCTGCGCTGCCTGGGCGGGCAGGAACTGGCCGCCATCATGGGCGCCATCATCGCCTGCCGTCTGGCCCGTGTGCCGGTGGTTCTGGACGGTTTCGCCTGCACCGCCGCCGCCGCCGTCCTGTACAAGGCCGACCCCAAGGCACTGGACCATTGCATCGTGGCCCACCGCAGCGCCGAACCCGGCCATGCCCGCCTGCTGACCGCCATCAACAAGCGCCCGCTGTTCGAATTCGACATGCGCCTGGGTGAGGCGTCGGGCGCGGCGCTCACCATCCCCGTCCTGCGCTCTGCCCTTGCCTGCCACCTGAACATGGCGACCTTTGCCGAGGCCGGGGTCAGCGGCAAAGGGGACAAGCCGGCGGGGTCAGTGCATTGATCCCGCTGCCCACCATCCCCCTCTCCGTCATCCCGGCGTAAGCCGGGACCCAGGGGCCAAGCGCCCGACCTGTCGGCAGCTTTGATCGACGCTGCGTTGAGGTTGGCGCTTGTGGCCCCTGGGTCCCGACTTACGTCGGGAAGACGAAATGGATGGTGTCAGTGGATATTGATCGACCAGCAGGAAGCCCCCATGACCTCCATCATCATCGACCGCGCCTTGCGTGCCAGTTGCCAGACTTTCCTGCACGGGCATGGGCCGATCACGCCGCGTGTGTGGATGGAACGGCTGCTGTCCATGCCGGAGATTAATCTGGCGGGCGATGAATATAATGCCGGCCCCGGCATCGACCTGCTGCAGGGGCAGGTGGCGGAATTGCTGGGCAAACCGTCCGCCCTGTTCTTTCACAAGGCGGTGGTGGGACAGCAGGCGGTTCTGTTCGCGCATCGTGAACGCACGGGCCGGCGGCTGGTCGCCGTTCATCCCAAGAGCCATATTGCGGTGGACGAGTCGGACGCGGTGGAGCGGCTATCCGATATCAGGCTGGTGCGGATCGGGCCGGATGACGCGCCCTTTACGCTGGCTGACCTTCAGGGGGTGAAGGAACCGCTGGCTGCCGTGGTGGTGGAACTGCCGCTGCGCAATGCCGGGTTCCGGGCGCCGTCCTGGGACGAGCTGGTCGCCATGTCCGCCTGGTGCCGGGAGCAGGGGATCGCGTTGCACCTGGACGGCGCGCGCCTGTGGGAGACGCAACCCTTTTATGGACGGTCACTGGCGGAGATCGCGGCCCTGGCCGACAGTACCTATGTCAGCCTGTATAAGGGGCTGGGCGCGCCGGGTGGGGCGTTGATCGCGGGCGAGGCGGCGTTTCTGGATACGCTGAAACCCTGGCGGTCGCGCATGGGTGGCAATCTTTATACGGCGTTCCCTTATGTGCTGGGCGGGCTGTACGGGTTGCGCCATTTCCTGCCGCGCATGGGCGATTATCATGCCCATGCCGTCGCCCTGGCTGAGGCGCTGTCCACCCGTGACGCCCCCTGGGCCGCCGACCGGGTGATGTGCAATTCCTTCCGGCTGGTCTGGCCGGTGGCGGCACCGGCCCTGGCGAACGCACTGGAACGCGCGGCGCGGGAGGAAGGCATCTGGTGCTTCGGGCGCGTCATCCCCCTGCCGGTACGGGGTCATTGCTGCACGGAGATGGTGGTGGGCGACGCGACAATGGCGCACGACCCGGCCGCCATTGCCGACCGCTTCGCCCAACTGCTGGCCGTCGCACGCGGCTGAACGCATTGGCGCCATCCCACACCGCCGGGTGACCCGCCCCCCAACCCATGCTAAGCAACCGCCGCCAAACGGCAGCAGCAGGGGGATAGAGCCATGAAGATTCTGGTCGTGGGTTCCGGTGGTCGCGAGCATGCGCTGTGCTGGGCCATCAAGCGCTCCCCCCTGTGCGACGCCCTCTACTGTGCCCCCGGCAATGCCGGGATCAAGGACGTGGCGACCTTGGTGCCGCTGTCGGCCAATGACGTGGCCGGCATCACCGCCTTTGCCACCGCCGAAGGTATCGACTTCGCCGTTGTCGGGCCGGAGGAACCGCTGGTCCTGGGTCTGGCCGATGCGCTGCGCGCCGCCGGTATCCCCACCTTCGGCCCGTCGCAGGAAGCCGCCGCCCTGGAAGGGTCCAAGGGCTTCATGAAGGATGCCGTGGCCCGCTTCGGCGTGCCCACCGCCGCCTATGGCCGCTTCACCGATATGGGTGCCGCCAAGGAATTCGTGGCCCGGCACGGTGCCCCCATCGTGGTGAAGACCGACGGTCTGGCCGCCGGCAAGGGTGTCACCATCTGCCAAAGCGTGGATGAGGCCTATGCCGCCATCGAGGAAGCCATGGTCGGTCGCCGCTTTGGCGATGCCGGGGCCGAACTTGTGATCGAGGAATTCCTGGATGGGGAGGAAGCCAGCTTCTTCGCCATCTGCGACGGGACCAATGCCGTGGCCCTGGCCGGCGCGCAGGATCACAAGCGCGCCTATGACGGTGACCAGGGCCCCAATACCGGCGGCATGGGCACCTATAGCCCCGCCCCCGTCCTGACGCCCGCCATCGAGGCGCGGATCATGGAAGAGATGATCCTGCCGACCGTGCGCGGCATGGCGGAAGAGGGCAAGCCCTTCATCGGCGTGCTGTTCGCCGGCATCATGGTGGTGAACGGGCCGGATGGGCAGCCGGTGCCCAAGCTGCTGGAATATAATGTCCGCTTCGGTGACCCGGAATGCCAGGTGCTGATGCGCCGCCTGAAATCCGATCTGGTGCCGCTGCTGCTGTCGGCAGCGCAGGGCGACGTGTCGGGCCAGGTGCCGGAATGGCATGACGAGGCAGCCCTTTGCGTTGTCATGGCCGCCGAGGGCTATCCGGGCGACTATGTGAAGGGTACGCGCATCGGCAATCTGCCGGCGGCGGGGCAGGTCGATGGGGTGGAGATTTTCCATGCCGGCACCAAAGAAGGGGCCGATGGTGCCATCCTGGCCAATGGCGGTCGCGTCCTGGGCATCACCGCCATCGCCCCGCGCGTGGCCGATGCCCGCGCCAAGGCCTATGAGGCGGTGGACCGCATCGACTGGAAGGAAGGTTTCTGCCGCCGCGACATCGCCTGGCGCGCCATGGCGCGGGGGCTTTAGGGTCTGTTGAGATTCAGAAACCCACCATATGAGCTAATAACCCATTGAAATTCATAAATTGCCTCCCCGGCGAAGGCCGGGGCCCAGGGGCCTCATGCTTCAACTTTTCCACCTGTCTCGCCAGCCACCAGCACTGACGTCGGGCGTGTGGCCCCTTGGCCCGGCCTTCGCCGGGGAGGCAGATTTTCTCAGTACAGGTGATTCTCGACAAACCCTACCCCTTCCGGTCGAACATGCCCATGGCATAGGCGGTGTGCAGGGCCAGCGGCCCCATCCAACCGACCAGCGGCCAGAAGAACCAGATCCTGTCCGGAGTGATGAAGAAATTCACCGGCACGATGATGACGGCGCAGAAGAAATAGGCCAGCAGGTGGTTCAGCAACTGGCTGCGCCGCTTCTTCACGGTCGGATGCGTGTCGGGAAGGGGCATCTCGGGGGCTTTCCGTAACGGGTCATTGGATTGCCGCGCAGAATAACGCCAATGCCGTGGGATGCCAGTGCCGATCATGGTTGATCGGCTGGCTTCCCCTGGGCCACAATCGCCCATATCCCCTTGATCCAAAAGCAGCCGCCATGGACCTCAACCGCATCTTCGCCCAGGCCGTCTCCCGCCAGAATGATGGAAGCTGGGCAGAGGCCGAGAAACTATACCGGCAGATCGACAAGCTGCGCCCCGGCATGGCGCCGGTTTCCTGGAATCTAGGGCTTGTCCTGAAGGCGCAGGAGAAATGGGCCGAAGCCCTGACGGCCTTTGAGAAGGCGGGAAAGGCCGATCCGAGTTTTCGGGGTCTGAACTTCAATATCGGTTTGTGCCACCAGAAACTGGGTCGCATGGATGAGGCGCGGGTTTCCTTTGAGAAATCCGTGGCGATCGAGCCAGATGACCCGGTTGGCCGCTTCAATCTGGCAGCCGCCCATCGTGAGCAGGAGAAGCTGGAAGAGGCGTTGGAGCAGGTGGGCCAGGCCCTGGCCCTGAAGCCCGACTTTGTCGAGGCGCAGCTTCTGCAATCCAAGCTGCGCACCCGGATGCTGCCGCTTTGGCACGTGCCCATGGTCAATGACGCGCCCCGCAACGATGCCTATGAGGCGGCGATCAAGGCGCAGGTGAAGCCGGGGGATCTGGTGCTGGAGATCGGCACCGGATCCGGCCTGCTGGCCATGATGGCGGCACGGGCCGGTGCGCAGGTGGTCAGTTGCGAGGCGGTTCCCTGGATCGCGGAGACGGCGCGGGCGGTGATCGCCGCCAACGGCCTGTCGGACAGGATCACCGTGGTGAACACCCTGTCCACGGCGCTGCAGGTCGGCGGTGTGCTGCCACGCCCGGCAGACGTTCTTTTGTCGGAGATCGTGGCCAGCGACTTCCTGTCCGAACGGATCATCCCGGCGGTGGCCGATGCGCGTGCCCGCCTGTTGAAGCCCGATGCCCGCATCCTGCCGGCACGCGGCGGCGTGCGCTGCGCCTTGGCGGGGGGCGCCTTACTGGAAATGCATCTGTTCACGGGGCCGACCAGCGGCTTCGACCTGTCGGCCTTCAACCGGCTCTATCCCCGGTCCGTGCGTTATGACGCAAGACTGGTGCAGCCGGTGGCGCTGTCCGTCGCCGCTGATCCGTTCACGTTTGATTTTACGGGTGGGGCGATTCCCGCGTCGGAACAGGTTCGCTTCATTCTGCCCGCCAATACCGAGGGCCGCTGTGCGGCTCTGGCGCAGTGGGTCTGGCTGGATTTCGGCGATGGCGTCACATTCGAGAACAGCCCGTTTGTCGACAGCCCGGCCAGCGGCTGGCAACCAGGATTCTATCTGCCGGATCGCCCGTTCGATGTGAAGCGGGGGCAGGGGATCACCATTGATGCGCTGCATGACAGCTTCAATGTCTGGATGTCGTTTCATCCCTGATCGATAACGGTATCCGTTTGGGAAACAGTCTGAAGGCGGCGAAGTTTGTTGCACCGACTTACAACAAAACCGGTCTGGTTTTATTGTAAGTATCCATCATGGGTTTTATTGGGATTAGTTCCAAGAAAAAGGCCCCGGCGACATGGTCACCGGGGCCTTGAACGGCACTGCGAAGGTTCAGTCGCCTTCGCCTTCGCTATAATCGCGGATATCAGCCGGGTCCCAGATTGCGCCGCGGCGGCGGCGGCCACCAGCCGCAGCAGCGGCGGGATCATCGGGGGTTTTCGGCTGACGCTTGCTGCCGGGCACGGGGCCACGGCGGCGCGGTGCCTCAATAGCGGGCGCCGGGCTCGTCGTCTCGGCGGGGGCCGTATATTGACGGTTTGCGGCGGCTGCGGCGGCGGCTTCCTCGTCATATCCAGCGTTCGGGGATACCGCGCGCAGAAGCGAACCGACGGCATCCGCAACTTCTTCCGGTGCCGACTTCCAGGCGCGCAGCAGGTCGAGTTCGCGGCGGGACAGGATGGGGGAGGAGCCTTCAGCCGTCGCGGCAAAGCTCTCCGGCGGGCGACGCATATCGGGAACGTCCAGCCCGTCGAAGAAGAATGTCAGCGGAACATCCAGAATATCGGCAAGCCGATAAAGCTTGCCAACCGAGACGCGATTTGAACCACGCTCGTATTTCTGAACCTGCTGAAAAGTAATGCCCAGGGCCTTTGCAAGGTCGGACTGGCTCATGCCTAAGAGGCCGCGACGAAGTCTTATACGGCCAGCAACATGGTTCTCGATCACTGTCTCAAGGGCAGCAACCGCTGCGTTTTTGCTCCGTCTCGGCATAGAACTCTATTGCCCCCTATTCCGCGTTCCTGTGAAACACCTGGCCACGCGAACTGTTCCGTGGCGGCAGGCAATCACTGTTCTTTGCATCTTCCCGACACCGGGGCGGCGTGGCGCCCCCGACGTCACAAACTGCAATCAGGCTTCCGTTGGTGGTCAGACCAAAAACCGCTTACGCAAGTATGCGGCCCAAAGTGCCGTCATGCTATGGTATGGCAATATCAGCGATTTCGTCCCGACTGTCCATCACTTGTATGTTTGTGGCATACATAGGTGAATCTGATGGATCAGTTAGGGGCAGCAAAACCGCGACGCCTCACAAATCCTACAGGATAAACCTCCCTTCGGTTGTTCTGGACTGGCAATTGAGCAACTAATCGCCGCAATACATCCAACGCGAACTGCCAGGGCGGGGGCTTCGAGGCCCTTGCGGGTATTGAACGACAATTATACTACCACATCTGTGCCGTTTGTCGATAAACCAACTTCGCGAATCCGGAGATTAAACCGATTTGCCGCATCCTGGTCTCGATACCGAATTTCCGTGATGAAAATCCGGAATCTGTGGATACAGTCAAGCGGCATTTTCAATATTGCTGACCAGAAGTGTGGCGGCCATGCCGTAGACCTGCCGTTCGCTGCGCAGGACACCCAGCCATTCACGCAGGCTTTCGGTCACGAAAGTCCCGTGTTCCTTCGCAATCTCCGCCTCTGTCTCGGTGATCAACCGGTCGAGCAGACGGGCATGGACCAGGGCGGCCTCGCGGATATGCTGGGTAATCGGCTGGGCCGGCATTATAAGGCTCCGGACGGCGGGAATGATGGCAAAGCTGTGACCATCATCGCCCGCCGCCCGGCTTTTGGCGCGCGGAAATAGGGATTAGTCCCTTCGTGATCAGCCGTTGGTGGCAGCGCCGCGTTCCAGGTCCAGGGTCATGCGCATGGACGGATGCCCCAAACGGGCCCGGTACAGATGCACATTTTCCAGAACACGCTGAACGTAGTTCCGAGTCTCATAGATCGGCATGGTTTCGATCCAGTCGATCACATCGACTCCGGTCCCGCGCGGATCGCCATAATCACGTACCCAGCCCGCAACCCGCCCCGGCCCGGCATTATAGGCGGCGATGGCCAGGACATAGGAACCGCCGAACCGGTCGATCATGTCGGCCAGATAGGTGGAGCCTGTCTCCACATTATAGCGGGGGTCGGCGGTCAGGCGATTGGCCGTGCTGCTGGTCTTCGGCTGCTGCTTGGCCGGTGGCTTCTTCGCCTTGGCGTCCTGCTTGCCGTTCTTGGCTGTCTTGGCCGTCTTGGATGGGGTGGCCGCGGGTTTCGCGGGGGCCGGGGCGCGGTTCACGCCTGCTGCCGTGGTCGGCATCACCTGCATCAGGCCGCGTGCGCCGGCGGAGCTGACGGCATCCGCCACGAAATTACTCTCCTGGCGGATGATGCCGTGGATCAGGGCCGCTTCCGGTCGGGCCGGCGGCTTCATGTCCAGCAGCGGGAAGCCGGCATGGCGCAGCACGAAACCATCCTGCCACGCCGCACGCGAGGTTGTGACAGCCAGATCCTTGCGTTTCAGTGCCACGGCCAGTTCACCCACCATCCGGTATTCCTCACCCGTCTTGGCGTCCAGCGACATTTTGCGGATGAACAGGGTGGTGCGGTCGCTGTCGGCCCCTTCGATCCGGGCCAGCAGCCGGGTGACGCGCACCATTTCCCGCTTGTCAAAGGCCCGGCGCTGTTCGTCCGTCGGCTCCGGTTCCACCGGCAGGGCACTGCCGGGCGGGCGTTCCAGATGGTCGGCGGCCAGCAGGCCATAGAAGGTGCCGCCATAGGTGGTGGCCGTGTCATACCATGTGGCGGCGCGTTCCTTGTCGCCCATCGCGTCCAGCGCACGGCCCGCCCAATAGGCACCGCGGGAGCGGCTGACGGGGGAGCTGGTGCCCCGGAACAAGGCCTCGAAATGCTTCAGCGCCTGATCGGGCTGGTTCAGCTTGCGCAGGGCCAGCCAGCCGGCCAGGAATTCCGCCTGCGCGAAACCCAGCCCATCCCTGGTGGCGTGGCCGGACACCAGCTCATAGGCGCGGGCATACTGCTCCTTCTCCATCAACCGGCGGGCCAGGATATGGCGTTCCACCCACCAGTCGGCGGCATGGGCCTGTTCTTCTGCCGGCTTGGAGGCCAGCACCTCCATGGCGCCGTCATCCATATCCTTGCGGCGGCGCCAGCGTGTGCGGTCATATTGAAGGCCGGGGTCGTTCTGCAGGCTGGCCGGAACCCGGCGCAGGGCGCCATCGACACCCGGCGATTGCGCCGCCATGGCAATGCGCGCGTCTGCCACGGCCTGACGGCCTGGATCGACTAGCGGCATGACGCGCCGCGCCTCGTCGATCCTGTCGGCCCAGATCAGTTGGTCCAGGCGCGCCGCATGATCGGCGGGGCGCAGCAGGCCGACATAGCGCTGGCGGTAATCCCGCTCCTCCTGCGCACCGAAACTGCCATTGATATAGCGGTCGCGGATCAGCTCGATGGCCTTGTCCGACGAACCCGTCTCCATCAGTGCATCGGCATAACGCCCCAGCCCCACCAGCGTCAGCGGCGGGTTCTTCTCAAACCATTCGCGGACCTGCGCGTACGGCATGTCCGAGGGCATCTTCGCTTCGGCATTGCGGCGCAGAGCGGCCTGGTTGGGCCAGTCGGGATGGCGCTTCATGAAGCCGGTGATGGCGTCCCAGCTGGCATCGGTCCCGCCCTGGGTCAGGGTCATCCACAAGATCAGGTTGGAGGCCTGATCGTCCGGCGCGCGGCGGACGAGGCGCTGTGCCTCGTCCATTTTGCCCTGGTCGGCGGCGCGCAGGGCCTGCTTGTAAATGCCAACATCGCTGGTCGTACCGGCGGCCCGTGCCAATCCGGCACCGCCAAGCCCGATACCCAGGCAGAGCAGCATCGCCGCCAGGGCACGGCCTGTCGCCTTGTTTCGGGGATTGCGGCTGTTTAAGGTTCGCGCCTTCATTCGTTCTGACCGGAGTGTCTTGCCATGTTCAAGGGTTCCATCGTCGCACTGATTACGCCGTTCCGTGAGGGGAAGGTGGATGCGGTCGCGTTCAAGGACTTTGTGGATTGGCAGATCAAACAGGGGACCCACGGCGTGGTTCCCGTGGGTACGACCGGCGAATCGCCGACGCTCAGCCATGAGGAACATCGTCTGGTCGTCTCCCTGACCGTTGAGGTGGCGAAGGGCCGCGTGCCCGTGATCGCCGGCACCGGTTCCAATTCGACCGAAGAGGCCATCGCGCTCACCCGTCACGCCAAGGAGGCCGGTGCCGATGCCGCCCTGGTGGTCACACCTTATTACAACAAGCCGTCGCAGGAAGGTCTTTATCAGCATTACAAGGCCATCCATGACGCTGTCGATCTGCCCATCATCATCTACAACATCCCCGGCCGCAGCGTCATCGACATGTCTGTCGCAACCATGGCGCGGCTGGCGAAGTTGCCCAACATCGTGGGTGTGAAGGACGCGACGGCCGATCTGGCCCGTCCGCTTCGCACCCGCGTCGAAATCGGGCCCGACTTCTGCCAGCTTTCGGGCGAGGATGCCACCGTTACCGGCTTCCTGGCCCAGGGTGGGGTGGGTTGCATCTCCGTCACGGCCAATGTGGCGCCTGCGCTCTGCTCGCAGTTGCATGAGGCGTGGCAGCGCGGCGATCTGGTCGAAATGGCCCGTATCCGCGACATCCTGCTGCCGCTGCATCAGGCGATGTTCGTGGAGACCAGCCCGGCCCCGGTGAAGTACGCCGCCAGCCTGCTGGGCAAGGCCACCCCGGATGTCCGCCTGCCGCTGGTGCCGTGCAGTGCGGAAGGCCGGACAGTGGTCGAGGCCGCGATGCGCAAATCCGGTCTGATCTGAGCGGGGGGCGCTTCCGCCCTCACCCTCCCGGACGCTGACGCGTCCGGGCCCCTCCCTCTCCCGCCAGGCGGGCGAGGGGCGGAATATGGTGTTGGACTTATTGTTTCGCCCCTCGCCCACGAACGTGGGAGAGGGAGGGGCCCATTGGCGCCAGCCAATGGGAGGGTGAGGGGGCAACCCTTCCTAAACCCAACTCCATTGAACTTGATCGAACCTGCCCCCATAACAGGGGGCACGTTTTGTTTTTACGGATCGGATTGTTCCAGCGATGGCGAACAACGCGCCCGAGCGCAAATTGGCGGCACAGAACCGCCGGGCCCGCTTCGATTACTTTATCGAGGATACGGTGGAGGCCGGCATCATGCTGACCGGCACTGAGGTGAAGTCCCTGCGTGGCGGCAAGGCCTCCATCCTGGAAGCCTATGCCGGTGAGATCGGGGGCGAGCTGTTCCTGGTCAATTCCTATATCCCGGAATATGGCCAGGCCGGCGCCTGGCTGCAGCATGACCCCAAGCGTCCGCGCAAGCTGCTGGTCCGAAAGCGCGAACTGGTGAAGATGCTGGCTGCCATCGCCCGCCAGGGCATGACCCTGGTGCCCATGTCGGTCTATTTCAACGACCGCGGCAAGGCCAAGGTCGAGATCGGTGTCGCCAAGGGCAAGAACAAGGGCGACAAGCGCGACACCGAGAAGGAACGTGATTGGCAGCGCGACAAGGCCCGCCTGATGCGGGCGCGCGGTTAGCGAACGCTTCCTGCGCCTATTGCGTCACACCAGTGCAATATTAACAGTCGGGTAACCATCCTCACCTTCCCAAGTGCCCGGGAAACGATATCGTTCCTGGGTGCTCGGTCGTTCCACATGGGGCGGCGACTGAAGATAGTCGGGAGAAGAACACATGGGGAAGCAGTGGCTTAAGGTTGGTACGGCATTGGCCGGGTTCCTGACCGTGGCGGGGGGCGCCCAGGCTCAGCAGCCCGCCGGCGATGTCGAAGAAATCGTGGTGACGGGTACGCGCCGTGCCGACCGCACCTTGGCGGAATCGCCGGTGCCGGTGGACGTGATTTCGGCGGGCGAACTGGAACGGTCGGGCCTGGGTGAGGTCAACAAGGTCCTGAACGCCCTTGTCCCCTCCTTCAACTTCCCGCAACCGACCATCACCGACGGTACCGACCATATCCGTCCGGCCACGCTGCGCGGTCTGTCGCCCGACCACACGCTGGTCCTGATCAATGGCAAGCGGCGGCACAATACGGCGTTGCTGAACCTGAACGGTTCCGTCGGGCGCGGCTCCACGGGTGCCGACCTGAATGCCATTCCCGCATCGGCCATCCGCCGGGTTGAGGTGCTGCGCGATGGGGCGGCGGCGCAGTACGGGTCGGACGCCATCGCGGGCGTGATCAACATCATCCTGAAGGACAATAATTCCGGCGGCTCGGCCTTCGGCTCCTATGGCCAGACCTATGAGGGCGATGGCGATATCTATCACTTCGCCTCCAATGCCGGCGTCACCATTGGCAATGGCGGCTATCTGAACCTGACCGCCGAATATCGCGACCGCGCCCATACCAACCGTCAGGCTGCCGATATCCGCCAGCAGTACAACAATCTTGCCGGTGGTGCCGCCGACCCGCGTGAGGCGACGATCAACCGTACCGACAATTTCTGGTACGGCGACAGCGACGTCACCGACTATAATGTCGTCTATAATCTGGGCCTGCCGCTGGGCGGGGCCGAACTCTACTCCTTCGGCAATTATAACAAGCGCGAGGGCAAAGCCGGGGCCACCTGGCGGCGTCCGCGCGACCCCAACAATGTCCGGTCCATCTATCCCGACGGGTTCCTGCCCTTCATCACGTCCGACATCGACGATATGTCGGTGGCCGTGGGTGTGAAGGGCGATGCCGGCGAAACCCGCTATGATATTTCTGGCACCTATGGCCGCAACGACTTCCCGTTCAGTGTGGAAAACACCCTGAACGCTACCTATGGCACCAACAGCCGCCGCAGCTTCTATGCCGGTGATCTGCTCTATACCCAGGGTGTGATCAATGCCGACGCGTCGCGCGATGTCGATATCGGCCTGCCATCCTCGCTCAGCGTCTCCGCCGGTCTGGAATACCGCACCGAAGGCTATGAGCTGGGGGCAGGGGATGAGGATAGCTGGAAGGATGGCGGTGTGAAGGTGCTGGATGGCGGTTCCACCAGCGCCATCGGCAGCCAGCCGGCCCCCGGCGCCCAGGGCTTCCCTGGCTTCCGGCCCAGCGATGAGGTCGATGTCGACCGCCACAGCTATGCGGCCTATCTCGACATGGAAACCAAGCTGTCCGACGCGCTGCTGGTCAGTGTGGCGGGCCGTGTCGAACATTATTCCGACTTCGGCTGGACCGGGTCGGGCAAGTTCGCCTTCAAGTATGATGTAACGGATGCGTTCGGTCTGCGTGGTGCGGTGTCCAACGGCTTCCGCGCGCCTTCCTTGCAGCAGAGCTACTTCTCCTCCACCGCCACCAACTTCATCGGTGGTGTGCCGTTCGAGATTCGCACCTTCCGCGTCAATGATCCGGCGGCCAGGGCGTTGGGTGCCGAAGATCTGAAGCCGGAAAAGTCGATCAATTACAGCCTGGGCTTCACCTCCAACCCGTTTGAAGGGGCCAGCCTGACGGTCGACGCCTATCAGATCCGTATCGATGACCGTATCGTCCTGTCGGAGAACCTGACGGGCACGGCGGTGCAGAATTTCCTGACGGCACGCGGCTTTGCCGGCGTGACCGGCGGGCGTTTCTTCACCAACGCCATCGATACCCGCACGCGCGGCGTCGATATCGTCGGCACCTATCGCGCCGATCTTGACACGGCCGGCACCCTGAACCTGACGGCGGGCGTCAATTTCAACGATACCAAGACGTTGAACGTGAAGCCCAACCCGTCCACGCTGAGCACGGTCGGCCTGCAACTGACCCGCTTCTCCCGCGTGGAGGAAGGGCGGTTCGAGGAGGCCCAGCCGGACAACAAGATCAACCTGTCCGCCAGCTGGCAGTATGAAGACCTCAATCTGACCCTGCGTGGCACGCGTTATGGCAAGTTCACCTCGCGCAATGCCAGCGCCGCGCTGGATCAGACCTTCGGGCCTGAATGGGTGGTCGATCTCGATGTCGGGTATGACTTGACGGAGAATTTGTCGATCTCCGCCGGTGTGAACAACCTGTTCGACAATTACACCGATCTGGTCATTCCGGGCGCCAACCCGAACGGCTTTGCCCAGTATTCCAACTTCTCGCCGTTCGGTTTCAACGGCGGCTTCTACTATGCCAAGGTCAAGGTGACCTGGTAACGGCGCGCGCCCCCATCTGGACATTGTGACCGGATGGGGGCGAATTGCCTCGTAGCGCGGATTAGTGAAGCGTAATCCGCGGATATCCGGTCACCATTGGCCCGCGGATTACGGCTTCGCCTAATCCGCGCTACGATTGACGGTCACGTTCAGGTTTACCGTTCAAACAACCAATTCATCTTGCTGTTGCCGAAGGCCCGGTAGCCCGCCGCCTTGAACCGGCCCAGAAGGTCGCCGGCCCAGCTTTCCTGCGACCGTTCGATGATGATCACGCGCGGCCACAGATCCTCATGCGCCTGATCGAAGAAGGGCAGCAGGGCCTTATCCTCCGCCCCCTCGATATCGATCTTCAGCATGTCGATGCGGGTGATCCCCGTCTCCGCCAGCACATCGACCAGGGGACGCACGCGCACGGGCGTGGATTTGCCGCCATGATCGCGGACCAGGGAGGAGCCACCCAGGTTGCTGTCATCCAGATAGAGCCCCATCACCCCTTCCTCCGCCCCGATGGCGCAATCGGCATGGGTGATGGCGGCGTCGGTGCGGTTCAGGCCCAGGTTGAAGCGCAGGCGCCGCGCGGCCTCCGGCCCCGGCTCCACCGCCAGGATGCGCCCGGCGGGCCCCAGGAAACGCGCGGCGTTCAGGGTATAGAGCCCGACATTGGCCCCGATATCGACAAAGGTGCCATCGCGCGGCAGGCGCGTGGCCAGCAGTTCCATCTCTTCGGGGTCGAAGAATTGCGGCATGAACAGGAACTTGCGTTCCCCAACATTGTCGCCGGGATGGAGACGCAGATGGATGCCGCGCACCGCCACATCGAATACCGGGCCTTGCAGGATCATCGCCACCTTGCGCAGCCAGAGCGCTAGACGCCGGCCCGCCGGTGTGACGGGCAATCCCTGGCACAGGTCGGTCAGCAGCCGGGGCAAGGTGCCGGGGGCGTGGGTGCCGAAGGGCGGCTCCTGTACATTGCGCAAAACATGACCTCCAGCCAGCGGAAACTGCCCCCTGAAAGGGCATCGGCGGCACGCTTATAGCAAATCTCGGTGAGTTTAACTCATCGGGATTTGGTTCGGCGGCGACTGCCGCCGCGCGCCACGTGGCGCGCGCCCTAGCCGCCGGATGGCGGCGCTGGCGATTGAAGCCCAGTGATCGGTTCCGATCACTGGGAACGGGTATTATCCCATAAGGTATAGGATGTCGCATCCCCTTACGACACAAGGCAAATCCATCGTCATTGACAAGGCACCGGCGCCTATGTGCAATGCCCGCTGTCCAGGGTGCTGCGGGCAGCGGCACCCACCTACCGGGGCGGTCCCGTGCCAAGCGGGCGTCCGATCTGATTGGGGGTCCTTGATGAAGCTGAAGCACGTGATCGGCGCCATCGGCATGGTTGCCGCCATCGCCGTCGGCCATACGGCCATGGCCCAGGAAAAGAAGGTCAACATCTATAACTGGGCCGATTATATCGGCGAGACCACGCTGGACGACTTCACCAAGGCGACCGGGGTCAAGACGCAGTATGACGTCTTTACCGATCTGGAAACCCTGGAATCGAAGCTGCTGGTCGGTAATTCCGGTTACGATGTGGCCGTGCCGTCGGCGGAACCGACGATGCGCAAGCTGATCCAGGCCAAGGCCATCCAGAAGCTGGACAAGTCCAAGATCCCCAATCTGAAGAATGTCGATCCGGCCCTGATGAAGCTGGTCGAATCGACCGACCCCGGCAATGAATATGGCATCATCTATCAGTGGGGCACCATCGGCATCGGCTATAATGTCGAAAAGGTGAAGCAGGTGCTGCCCGGCGTGAATGTCGATAGCTGGGATTTCATCTTCAATCCGGAAAACGCCAAGAAGCTGGCCGCTTGTGGCATCGTCTTCCTGGACAGCCAGACCGACATCCTGCCGTCGGTGTTCAAGGCCAAGGGCCTGGACCCGAATTCCGAAAGTGCTGACGACACCAAGGCGGTGGAAGCGGCCATGCTGGCCATCCGCCCCTATATCAAGACCTTCGTGCCGTCGGTGATCGATCCGCTGGCCACCGGTGACGCCTGTGTCGCCGTCGGTTATTCGGGCGATGTGTTCCAGGCCAAGGCCCGCGCCGCAGAGGCCAAGGCCAAGTTCACCATCGCCTATGCCATCCCCAAGGAAGGCGCCCAGGTCTGGTTCGACATGATGACGATCCCGGCGGGCGCCAATGTCGCCAGCGCCAGCGCCTTCATCAATTATGTGCTGGAGCCGAAGGCCATGGCCGGCATCTCCGACTTCGTGGCCTATGCCAATGCCGTCCCGGCTTCCTGGCCGCTGATGGATCAGGAGATTGCCAAGAACCCGGCCATCTTCCCGCCCAAGGATGTGATGGCCAAGTTCTTCACCGTGAAGCAGATCAACCAGAAGGCGGAGCGTGAACGCACCCGCGCCTGGACCAAGATCAAGACGGGCCGTTGATCGCATAACGGTTCTTGACTGAATGCTGTGGGGCGTCGGCGGGTTTACCGTCGGCGCCCTTTGCATTTCTGGTGATATTCCACGATGCTGGCATCCGGCGCGCCATCGGGCGGGGGCCGGTGGGACTGGAGATATGCATGACGGTTCAGGGTGTTCGCCTGTTCAACGACCTGACGGGGACGGACGTTAAGGTCAAGGTGGTGGATATCGGGGCGAATCCGATCGACAGCGATCCACCCTATCTTCCGATGTTGAAGCGTGGCCACGCAGAGGTCGTGGGATTTGAGCCCAACCCCGCTGCCTTGGCCAAGTTGCTGGAGAAGATGGGGCCGGACGAAACCTATCTGCCGGATGCGGTGGGTGATGGCGGTCGCCATGTGCTGCGCCTTTGTCATGCCCCCGGCATGACCTCCTTGCTGGAACCGGATCAGCGTGTCCTGTCCTTGTTCCATGGTTTCCCGTTATGGGGGCAGGTTGTGGCCCGCGCGGAGCTGGATACGGTTCGGCTGGATGACGTGCCGGAAACCGCCAGTGCCGACATGATCAAGATCGATATCCAGGGCGGGGAGCTGATGGCGCTTCGCAGCGGGATCGAGCGGTTGCGCGACGTGGTGGTGATCCAGACGGAGGTGGAGTTCCTGCCTCTGTACAAGGATCAGCCCCTGTTCAGTGAGGTGGAACAGTTCCTGCGCTCACAGGGCTTTATCTTCCACCGCTTCTTTCCATTGGAAAGCCGCATCCTGCAGCCCGCAATGGTCAATGGCAGCATGTATGGCGGGCTAAGTCAGCAGGTCTATGCCGACGCTGTTTTTGTCCGCGACTTCATTTCCCTGGATGGATATTCGGACCGACAGCTTCTGGCCGCCGCTTCCATCGTCCATAATTGCTACAACTCCATCGATCTAAGCCTGCGCTTCCTCTACGAATATGATCGCCGCACCGGTGCCATCACGGCGGAACATTATTTCCGGCGTCTGACCGGGGCGGAGTGACGGCATCAAGGTTTTGATCCCGGCGGTACCGTGCCGGGGCCACCCCGATCCGGTTGCGGAAATGATAGCGAAGGGCGGCGGCGGTGGGAAAGCCGCAGGCCGTCGCCACATCCTCCACGCTGGCCGTCGTCTCGGTCAGCAATTGTTCGGCCCGCGCCACCCGTTCCCGCAGCAGCCATTCGCCGGGTGACAGGCCGGTCATGTCTTGAAACCGGCGGATGAAGGTGCGCAGGCTCATCCCCACACTGTCTGCCAGATCGCGCAGGGCGTGATCGCGGTCCAGTTCCCGGCGCAACCGGTCCAGCAGGGGTGACAGGCGCGGTCCCTCATGGGACGTCGGGACAGGCCTTTCCAGGACCTGTTTCTGCGCCCCGTCGCGGTGGGATGACAGGACCAGACGCTGCGCCACCTGATTGGCGATGGCCGCCCCGAAATCCTTGCGCACGATATGCAGGCACAGGTCCAGACCCGCCGCACTGCCCGCCGAGGTCAGCACGTCGCCATGATCGACATAAAGCAGACCGGGGCGGTAGCGGATGTCGGGATGGCGTTCGGCCAGGATCGCCTCATACCGCCAATGGGTGGTGGCATCGCGGCCCGCCAGCAGCCCCGCCGCCGCCAGCACGAAGGCACCCGAACAGATCGACACTAGCCGCGCCCCCCTTTCATGGGCCGCACGCAGGGCCAGGCACAGGGCCTCCGGCACCGCCGCGCCCGCCGACCGCCATCCCGGCACAATGATGGTCCCGGCCCCTTCAAGCAGCGACAGGTCGCCATCCGCCGTGACGCGGATGCCGCCCATGGCCGACAGAGGCCCCGGCTCCACCGCCACCACCATGGAACGGTACCAGTCGGGCCCCAGTTCGGGCCGGGGCAGGGCGAACACCTCCACCGCGATCCCGAACTCAAACGTGCACAGACCGTCATAGGCCAGGATGGCGACGGTGCGGTTGGGCGGATCGGTGGGGCGTGTCTGCTTTGGCATGATTTCGATATTTTATGGCAGGGCGCGTGTTTTGCGAAGGGGGGATCGGCGCCATTCTGCACCCCATCGAAACCCCTGACAGGTTGATCCCATGTCGAACGAAGTGACCCGTATCCAAGCCGCCCCGTCGCCCGACGCCGTCGCCCATTTCCAGAAGCGTCTGTCGCTGGAAACCGATTGCGCCGATGTCTTCGCCGCCTTTGCGTCGGGCGCCCCCGGATTCGTCCTGGTCGATGTGCGCGGGCGCAAGGCCTTTGCCGCGTCGCATGTGCCGGGCGCCATCAATATTCCCGTCATGGACCTGACGGAAAAGCGGCTGGCGGAATATCCTGCCGACACGTTGTTCGTCGTGTACTGCGCCGGCCCGCATTGCAACGGTGCCGACAAGGGCGCCCTGCGGCTGGCCAGCCTGGGCCGTCCTGTAAAGCTGATGATCGGCGGCATGACGGGCTGGGCCGATGAAGGGTTCAGCTATGAAGGCCCCGCCGCCGGGGCTGCGGCCTGATCATGGTATCCGCCGTCACGGTGCGTGACTTTCACGCCGGCGATATCCCGGCGCTTCTGTCCTTGATGCGGGCGCTGGCGGTATTCGAAGGTTATGACAAGCAATTTGCCGTGACGGCGGATGATCTGGCCATCCACGGTCTTGGTCCCGATCCCTGGTTCGGGGCCAAGGTCGCGGTGTCGGCGGCAGGTGATCTGGTGGGCATGGCGGTGCATGATACCATCCGCTGGACCTATGACCGCCGCCCCACGCTGGTGCTGAAGGAATTTTATGTCGCCGATGGCTGGCGGGCGGCGGGGGTGGGCCATGCCCTGATGCGGGCCGTGGCATCGCATGCCTGTGCCATGGGCGCGCCGCGTCTTCACTGGCTGGTCCTGCCGGACAATCATGCCGCCATGCGATTCTACCGCTCCCTGGGTGGCGAACCGGAAACCGGATGGCAATCCTGGCACCTGGAACAGCCGGCATTGGCGGCATTGGCTGCCGGTCCTGCGTGAAAAGTACCGTTTCCCGCATGCTCCCCCTATCCGTCCGGGTATCGTCGCGTGTAGAATTGTGCGGTGCGTGAAAATGCACGCCACCTACCGATATCGCCAAACGGACAGGGACATATACGGACATGGCTACTGCGCAGCCCTCGCGGACCCAGACCAAGCTGGAACCTTGGCGGGACCCGAATGAGAAGCCCTATGTCCGCATCGAGAAGGTGACGAAGAAGTTCGGCGACTTCACCGCCGTCGATGATGTTTCCTTGTCGATCTATCGCGGCGAATTCTTCTCGCTTCTGGGCGGTTCCGGTTCCGGTAAGACCACCTTGCTGCGCATGCTGGCCGGGTTTGAACGCCCGACCGAGGGCAAGATATTCATCGACGGTGTCGACATGTCCAACGTGCCGCCCTATGAGCGGCCCGTGAACATGATGTTCCAATCCTACGCCTTGTTCCCGCATATGAGCGTGGAGGCCAACATCGCCTTCGGCCTGCATCAGGACAAGGTGCCGGCGGCAGAGATCAAGGAACGGGTGGCCGACGCCCTGAACCTTGTGCAACTGGGACAGTTCGGCAAGCGCAAGCCGCATCAGCTTTCAGGCGGACAGCGGCAGCGCGTGGCCCTGGCCCGCGCCCTGGTGAAGCGGCCCAAGCTGCTGCTGCTGGATGAGCCGCTGGGCGCGCTGGACAAGAAGCTGCGCGAACAGACGCAGTTCGAACTGGTGAACATTCAGGAAAAGGTGGGCATCACCTTCGTGGTCGTGACCCATGACCAGGAAGAGGCGATGACCATGTCGTCGCGCATCGCGGTCATGAATCGCGGCTATATCGCACAGATCGGCACCCCGACCGAGATCTATGAATATCCCAACAGCCGGATGACGGCGGAATTCATCGGGTCGGTCAACATGTTCCATGGCCGCGTTCTGGAGTCTGAGCCCGACCATTCCCTGATCCGCTCTGACGAGGCGAATTGCGACCTCTATGTCTCCCATCCCGGCCATCTGGCGCCCGGCACCGAATGCTGGGTCGCGGTACGGCCGGAGAAGGTGACCATCTCCAAGGATGCGCCGGCGGGCAGCGATGGCCGCAATCAGGCGACGGGCGTGGTCAAGGAAATCGCCTATCTGGGTGACGTTTCCATCTATGAAATCCTGCTGGATACCGGCAAGCGGGTGCGTGTGACGGCGCCGATGGTGACGCGCCGCACCGAAATGCCCATTACCTGGGAAGACCGGGTGTACCTGTCCTGGCGACCGTTCGCCGGCAGCGTCCTGACCAACTGACCGGACGGGAAGGGGGGCTGACCCATGGCCGAAACGGTTCAAAGCGAAATGCGCCATACGGGCTTTCTGGGCCTGTTGCAGCGGGTGGGCCTGTCGGGCCGGGCACTGGTGGTGTCCGTACCCTATGCCTGGCTGCTGCTGTTCTTTCTGGTGCCGTTCCTGATCGTGCTGAAGATCGCGCTGGCCGAAAGCCAGATGGCGATCCCGCCCTTCACCTCGTTGATCGAGAATGTGGAGGAGCTGAAGTACCAGATCACCGTCACCTTCTATAATTTTCATTATATGGTGACCGACGATCTCTACATCGTCGCCTATCTGAACAGCCTGAAGATCGCCTTCATCTCCACCCTCTGCTGTCTGCTGCTGGGCTATCCGGTCGCCTATGCCATCGCCAAGGCCGATCCGAAATGGCGCGCACCCTTACTGATGCTGGTGATCCTGCCGTTTTGGACCAGCTTCCTGATCCGCGTCTATGCCTGGATCGGCATCCTGTCCAACAACGGTGTGCTGAACAATGTGCTGATGTGGCTGGGCATCATCAATGAGCCGCTGCAGATCCTCTATACGCCCGTCGCCACCTATATCGGCATCACCTATTCCTACCTGCCCTTCATGATCCTGCCGCTCTATTCGACCTTGGAGAAGCTGGACAATACCCTGCTGGAGGCGGCGGCCGATCTGGGTTGCCCGCCCTGGAAGGCGTTTTTGTCCATCACCCTGCCACTGTCGATCCCCGGCATGGTTGCAGGCGCGCTGCTGGTCTTCATTCCGGCTACCGGTGAATTCGTGATCCCGGAACTGCTGGGCGGGCCTGATACGCTGATGATCGGGCGTACCTTGTGGACGGAATTCTTCAATAACCGTGACTGGCCGCTGGCATCCGCCGTGGCGGTCGCCTTGCTGCTGTTCCTGGTCGTGCCGATCATGATCTTCCAGAACGTGCAGGGTAAGCAGGGGGGGCACCCGTAATGCCGAAATCCTGGTTCCTGCGCTTCGGCCTGATCACGGGCCTGCTGTTCCTGTATATCCCGATCATTCTGCTGATCGTGCTTTCCTTCAACGACAACCGGTCGGTCGCCGTCTGGTCGGAATTCTCCTTCCGCTGGTATGGCGAACTGATGCGCGATGAACAGCTGCTGTCGGCGGCCTGGCTGTCGGTGCGCGTGGCCTTCATTTCCGCCAGCTTTGCCGTGGTGCTGGGCACGCTGGCGGGCATGATGCTGGCGCGGTTCGGCGCGTTCAAGGGCCGCGCCCTGTTCTCCGGCATGGTATCGGCCCCGCTGGTCATGCCGGAAGTGATCATGGGCCTGTCGCTGCTGCTGCTGTTTGTCAGCATCGATCAGATCATCGAGCCGATCTTCGGCTGGTCGATCGGGCGCGGCACGCTGACCATCGTGCTGGCCCATATCACCTTCACCATGGCCTTTGTGACGGTGGTGGTGCAGTCGCGGCTGGTCTCCATGGATGCCAGCCTGGAAGAGGCGGCGATGGATCTGGGGGCGCGTCCCGCAAAAGTGTTCTTCGTGATCACCCTGCCGCTGATCGCGCCGGCCATCGTGTCGGGCTGGTTGCTGGCCTTTACCCTGTCGCTGGATGATCTGGTGATCACCAGCTTCGTGTCCGGGCCCGGCTCCACCACCCTGCCGCAGATCGTGTTCTCGTCGGTGCGCCTGGGTCTGTCGCCCAAGGTGAATGCCCTGGCCACCATCGTGGTAACCATCGTGGCCATCGGTATCATCTGCGCCGGCATCTATAATGCACGGGCTGAAAAGGCCCGGCAGCGGGACGAGCAGATGGCGCAGCAGGGCGGCTGATCAACCCTGAAACCCATGCGCTTTACAAACCCCGGTGCCCGCCGCACCGGGGTTTTCTTTTGTCAACGCTACGTCAAACCTGTGACCTGATTGGAACCTTTCCCTTGTCTCGGGTGTTTCCATTCTGACAACCCCGACAGGAAGGATCCCCATCATGGCCATCAGCAATGTCGCACGCAGCGAGACCAACACCTGCATCAGCGCCGGCAAGGTGAATGGCACCAATGTCTACGGCGTCAATGGTGACAAGATCGGCCATGTCGAGGACGTGATGCTGAACAAGCGCACGGGCAATGTCGCCTATGCCATCATGGCGTTCGGCGGCTTCCTCGGCATTGGCGAGCGCTATCACCCGCTGCCCTGGTCGGTGCTGAAATATGATCCGGACATGGGCGGTTATGTGGTGCCGCTGGACCGGGCTCGGCTGGAAAGCGCGCCTTCATATTCCGAGCAGGAACTGGGTGCCGATGACCGCCGCTGGCGGGAGCCGGTTTCCACCTACTACAACGTCCCGCCCTATTGGATGTGATCAGCATCCCCACCGGGAGGAAGACATGCCAGACCAGACCCAATATCCCATCACGTCCAAACAGCCGCGCCAGCCCACCGAACGGGAACTGGACCGCGATCTGGACAATAGCTTTCCGGCCAGCGACCCGGTCGCATCCGAACAGCGCGTGACGGCCAAGCCGCCCTCGCGCACCGATGGCACCGGCCAGGATCAGAGCATCCTGCCCACGCCGACCGATAAACAGAAGGCGCAGGCCCAGAAAAACCGGCGCCATCTGGCGGCGGATCAGGAGCGGCATCACTGACCCCGTTTCTATCCTCCCCTTTTTGCCCCCCGTTCAACTGGGTCCCCCAATGACCAACCCCCGGCGGAATCGCTTCCGTCGGGGGTTTTCTTTGTCATCTGGCTATGAAGGACGGCGTTTTAGAACTTGGTGCTGACCTGCGCGCCAAACGTCCGGGGCTTGGCGACCTGATAGGCCACGCGGGCGCGGAAGCCGCGTTCGCGGTCCAGCGACAGTTTGGCATTCTCGTCAAACAGGTTGTTGACGTAGCCGGCCATCTCCCACTCGTCCTTCTTCACGCCGAAGCGCAGATTGATGCTGCTATAGGAAGGCAGCTTCGGATCGAAGCTGAAGGCCGTGCCCGGCTGGCTGCCGATCGGGATGCGGTTGAAGGTGCCGACGGCTGCCGGGTCCTGATCCACCGCCTGGGTGAAGCGCGAGCCGATATGCTGGAACGTCGCGATGGCGAAGCCCATCAGGTCGTTGCCGATATCATCTTCCCACTTGGTCTGCGCGCTGAACTGATAGCGCGGGACGGTGGGCAGGCGGTTGCCCTTCTTGATACCGCCCACGACGCTGGCGGCACCACCGGCTGCCGCCTGTGAGGTCACGGTTTCCGTGAACTCGCTATCGTTGAACGAACCCGACAGCGACAGGTTGAACGCGTCGGTCAGCTGATAGCTGAACTCCGCCTCGGTACCGCGCGTACGGGCATCGGCGTTGAAGACGATGCGCGAGGAGCAGGTGCCGGCGTCCAGCGTGACCTGAAGGTTGGAAATGTCGGTGTAGTAACCGGCGATGTTCAGCGAACCACGGCCACCGCCGAAGCTCACTTTCGCACCCATTTCATAGTTCCAAACGCTTTCATTGCCGAAATTGTTACGCCCGCCGAAGGTGGTGCGGTCGGCGGCGGAACAGAGCGGCACGTTCAGCGGATCGTTGATACCGCCCAGACGGAAGCCCTTCGACACCTGCGCATTGACGGTCACGTCCTCCGTGGCGTCATAGGACAGGATGGCGCGCGGGGAGAAGCCGTTGCTGCTGGTCTCACCCTTCACGCCCTGGGCGCGGTCGGCGAAGATACCGTCGAAATTCAGGGTGCGCTTTTCCTTGAAATCGAAATAACGCAGGCCCAGCGTGGCCGACAGCTGTTCGGTCAGGTCATAGGAACCTTCACCGAACAGGGCGACCTGCTTGAAATCATACGGGATGCGGGACCAGTACAGCTCGTCCAGCCCGTTCTGGGCGTTCGGGCCGTTGCTGTCGATGCCGGTGATCGCTTCGAACCCGTCAACATTCAGGGTCTGGGCGTATTTGCGGTCGATCTTGGAATAGAAGGCGCCGGCCACCCACTGGAACGGGCCATCGCCGTTGGAGGCAAGGCGGGCTTCCTGCGTGAACACCTTCACGTCGGTTTCGTCCGACAGCGGGGTGTCCAGGGTATAGACCTGCTTCGACAGGCCGGTGGCCGACAGCACGCCCGGCTGACCTGTGATGGAGCCGGTCAGCTGCGAGGCATCGCGATAGACCAGCAGGTTGCGGTCGGTGACCGAGGTGACCGACGTGGCCGTGACGGCGCCGAGATCGACCTCAACCGTCAGATCGGCCAGCATGAACTTGTCTTTGAACTTCTCTTCCAACTGCGTGAACTGCTGGCGCTTGCCGAACTGGAACAGGCGGTTGCCCGTGGTCACCAGTTCGTTGGCCAGGATGTTGAACTCATCTTCGCGGTTGAAGCCGTTGGCCTCGATCTCCTGATAGACGACGCGCGGGGTGATGGTGACATTCTCGGTCGGCTGCCAGCCCAGCGACAGGCGCAGGCCCGTGCGGAAGCCGTCATTCACGTCCTTCTTCACGCTGCCATTGGGCTGGATCGCATCGATGAAGCCGGCATAGCGGGTCCCATAGCCGACGGCGCGTAGGGCCAGCGTGTCGGTGACGGGGACATTGACCATGGCCTTGGCGCTGTACCCGGTGCCGCCGCCATCGATCTGTTCGATCGACAGTTCGGTGGTGCCTTCCTGGGTGCCCTGTGCCGGCTTGTTGGTGATGTAGCGGATGGTACCCGACAGCGAGCCGGAGCCATAGAGCGTGCCCTGCGGCCCGCGCAGCACTTCGACGCGGCTCAGGTCGTACAGGTCCAGATCGGGGGTGAACAGCGACAGCGAGATCACCGATTCGTCCAGATAGACGCCGACCTGTTCCTTCACGCCCGGCTGGTCACGCACGATCTGACCGGCGGAAATGCCGCGGATGGCCACCTGGCTCTGTCCCGGACCCAGATTCTGGATCGACAGGCCCACGATGCTGCGCGACACGTCCTCGATATTGGTGGCGCCGGCATCCTTCATCGAATCCGCGCTCATGGCGTTGATGGAGAAGGGGACGTCCTTCAGGGTTTCGTCGCGCTTACGGGCGGAGACGATGATTTCCTCCAGCATGGCGCCGGAAGAAGGGGCGGGGGCCTGCTGCGCCATGGCGGGCATGGCGATGGCGGCGGCGCCGCACAGCAGGATGGACAAGGCAAGCGGGTGACGGCCGGACGCACTGCGTCCGCTGGTATGGCTGAACATTATGTAACTCCTCCCACGCGTTCTTCTTATCGGGGCGCAGCTTTGGTGTTGCGCACTTACCGTATCGTGACGCTGTCATAACCTGTTAACGTCGGCAATATGCCTCAAATGCAGGCGCGTGAATAAAAAAGGCCCACGGCGTCTGCTGACACCGTGGGCAAAGGAAAACTGCGGCTTCTTACTTTTAAGCACGCGTGCTTTTGAGGCGAATTCGCCTCAGTCAAGTAGTTCTTCTTCATGCGAGCCGAAGAACTCATAGCGAATCCGGTCCGCCGGCACCCCAGCGGCCCGCAAACCCTTGATCATGGCGGCCATGAAGCCTTTGGGGCCGCAGACCATGAAGTCGGCGTCATGGGCCTGGGGCAGGGCGGCGATGGCCGCGGGGTCGATGCGGCCCGCCATGTCATGGTCGGTGCCGATCCGGTCACCTTCTGCCACCTGCTCATAAAAGATGCCGACGGACAGGTTGGCATGGGTGCGTGCCAGATCGCGTAGGCGGGGGCCGAAGGCGTGATGGGCACGGTCGCGCACGGCCTGGAACAGGTGCAGCGGGCGCGTTGTCGCGGCGGCCAGTTCTGCTTCCGCGATGGACAGCATCGGCGTGATGCCGACCCCGCCGGCCAGCAGGAACAAGGGCTTGTTCCCGTTCGGCGCGGTGAAGCTGCCTGCCGGCGGTGCCACTTCCACCACATCGCCGACCGACAGATGACGGTGCAGGAAGCTGGAGCCCAGACCGTCGGGAACGCTCGCCTCTGGTGCCGTCTCATGCTTCACGGAGATACGGTAGGAGCGGGCATTGGGCGCGCCCGACAGGCTGTAATGGCGTAGCAGCGATCCATGGCCCGGCACGTCGAGGCGCAGGGTCAAGTACTGGCCAGGGCGGAAGGACAGGATGGCACCGCCATCCTCCGGCTCCAGATACAGGCTGCGGATCACCTGGCTTTCCGTCACGGCCTCCACCACCTTGAACCGGCGCCATCCGTACCAGCCGCCGGGCGCACCGGCGCTGTCGCGGTACTTGGCCTGTTCGACACCGATGAAGATATCACGCAGCGCCATCCAGGCCTCGGTCCAGGCATGCAGGATGGCGGGCGTGGCGGCACTGCCCAGCACTTCCGCGACGGAACCCAGCAGGTTGGTGCCGACAATGTCATAATGATAGGGCTGCACATGCAGGCTGACATGGCGTTGCGCGATACGCTCCACCGCCGGGCCCAGGGCCGCCAGATTGTCGATATTGTCGGCATAGGCGGCAACGGCCCCGGCAAGGGCGCGGGCCTGGGTGCCATTGCGCTGATGCGTGGGGTCGAAAATGGCCCGGATGGCCGGATCGCGCAGCAGCTTGTCATACATGTGCCGGGTGATCGCTTCCCCATGCTGATGCATGACGGGGGCGGTGGATTTCACGATGGCGATGGTTTGGGCGGACAGCATCAGGCTCTCGCTTCACAGGGGGTCAGGACGGTAAAGATGCATCTGAAAAGCCTCTTAACGCGCCTGACCTTGAAAAGCAATATTTTCAATGTATCTTTTGTTTCAGGCGCAGGCATGTCAGCCCTCTCGCCGCCAAGGCTTGTCCTCGCGTGGGCGCGGATGGCATGGAAAGCGTTCTGATCAAGGGGGGATGGGGCGATGCGGCTGACCCGCTACACCGATTACGGATTGCGCGTGCTGCTTTATCTGGGGATGAAGCGCGAGGGCCTGTCCACGATCCCCGAGATCGCCAACCGCTACGCCATTTCCGAAAACCACCTGACCAAGATCGTCAACGAACTGGGCCGGCTGGGCCATGTGCGCACCGTTCGGGGCCGCAATGGCGGCATGGCGCTGGGCCGTCCGCCGGCGGAGATCAATCTGGGCGCCCTGGTGCGGCAACTGGAAAATGACATGTCGCTGGTGGAATGTTTTGAGACGGGGAACACCTGCCCCATCACCAGCGACTGCCGCCTGCAAAAGGTGTTGGGCAAGGCCCTGGCCGCCTTTCTGGCGGTGCTGGATGAGGTCACCCTGGCCGACCTGCTGGTGCAACCGGCGGGCATGATGCAGATGCTGGGGTTGGGGGAGGGGGCACCCGTGCCCTGATCCTGGAGGTGTTTCCACCGAGTCTTGTCGGGACCCAGAGTTCAACATAGCGGCCTGTAAGACATGTTCGGCGCCATTATGGTTAATTGAACAATCGAACCGTGTGTCAGTAAATGCAGATCGAAGGCCTTCATTTAACGAGCGTCATGAAATCGCGTCATGGGCGTCATACTTGACGAAGATTTTCGACCTTAATTGACAGCCAGGCCCAAGGCACGGCCTTCCAACCCTGATCCCAGAAATCAGGAGAGGATTGGACCATGGATATGGCAGCTGCGATTGAGACATTTCTTGCGCATTGTCAGGCAGGACGGAACCTGTCCACCAACACCTTGCGCGCCTATGGTCAGGATCTGGCGGAGGTCACGCGCTATCTGGCCCTGCCATCCTCCGGCGTGGTGACGACGGTGGCGGGGCTCAGTGCTTATGCAGAATGGCTGGGTAAGGCCCGGGGTCTGGCCCCAGCTACGGTGAAGCGGCGCCTTGCCTGCCTGCGAGCCCTCATGGTCTGGGCCGAACGTCGCCGCCTGATCCGCGTCTCGCCCTTCCGTCGCGCTGAAATCCGCATCCGCCTGCCCAAGCGCCTGCCGCGCTGTCTGACGGCACCGGAGCTGCGCGGCCTGCTGCGCGCCGCCGATCTGGCCTCGCCCGTTCTGAACCTGGCGGTGAAGCTGATGTTCACCACCGGCATGCGGGTAGGGGAGTTGGTTGCCCTGCGCCAGGATGATATCGATCTGGAGGCGCGGACCCTCCGGGTGCGTGGCAAGGGGGATCGCGAACGTCAGGTCTTCCTGACGGCGGATAGTGTGGTGGCCGACCTGACCCTTTTGCTCCGCCAGCGTCGTACACAGGGTGCTGTTGGCACGGACCCACTGCTGACGGCGGCGGGTGGATTGGCCATAACCACCGACTGGGTCCGCCGCCACCTGCGCCGCCTTGCCCAATCCGCCGGCCTGACCCGCCGTATCACCCCCCACATGCTCCGCCACTCCGCCGCCACCAGCCTCCTGGAAGCCGGCGTCGACATCCGCTTCGTCCAACGCCTCCTGGGCCACCGCTCCATCGCCACGACCGAGATCTATACCCATGTCAGCGACGAACGCCTGAAGAAGGTGGTGCTGGCCGCCGATACGCTGGGGAGGGTGGGGTGATAACTGGGAATTATGACGAAATCAAAGCTATTAGATATACTCCGACTGGGCCGACTAGACTCAAGTTTTCTTGGGTCAATGGGGGTTTTTATCCCAACATATTTAAAAAGTGGTGAAATAGATAAATCAGCTGTTGTATCTTTGCCAATACTATTTTTCGCCTTCGGTGGATTTATAATTAATGACATATCGGATATAGATAAAGATCGAGTTTCGCACCCAACAAGACCACTTGTTACAGGGTCAATAAGTCAAAATTCAGCAATGACGCTGTATTTTATTTGTCTATTTTTGGGATTATTTACATCAATTCATGAATTTTGTAGACCGTACTGGATGGCATACTTAATTTTCGCCGTTTTAATGACTAATTATAACTATTTTGTATCAGAGTACCCAAGCCTTAAGGGCATATATGTATCTACCACAACAATTCTACTTATTTTGATTAGTCAAAATATAAATTCGCACCCCATCAGCCCAACGGTTTCAATGGGAGTATTTTTGTTTATGTTTGGTAGAGAAGCATTAATGGACGTGCAGGACATGGGCGGCGACAAAAGAACGTTGGCAAACATACTGGGTGACAAAGTTTGCTCTTTTTACGCATTTTCAGGCCAGTATATCGCGATTTTTTTATTAGCGCTGAATGTGGGTAATGACATAGAGATTTATTCGATATCAGTGCTAATGGTAATGCAATTAATTTTTACTTATAACTGGGCATTAAATAAATATAGGTTTGTAATTTTGCACCTGATGAAAATTCAGATGTTTATTTCTTTGCCATTTTTATTCTAATTAAAGATAATTGCCGCCAAGGCAATAATACTTGCCAAGGCCATTGGAAGATCACTTAGATTTATCTTTAGTCTGTGTTTCAACTCTTCTTGTAGAGCTTTGTCGTATTCGATAATGTAGGAAAGTCTCTCATACTCTGTTGTCTCTGAATTCCTTAAAAGAAACTTAATTCTCTTGATTTTCTTTGAAATTGATCTGGAGTATACGCCCCTCAATACAGATCGTGGGAAGAAATTAAAAATCAGGATGACAGGAGTGGCTAATATAGCTGGAAGAAGATGAAGTATTTTCAAGGAGTCTCCCAATATGTTCTTATATAGAAAAGGTCCATTATAATAAGTGTAAACTTGAATGTAGACGAAAACCACTGTAAGAGTTGTTATGGAATTTATGTAAATAGGTATCAGTCCTAATCTATCTTCTGAAAACAAGTCCTCGTCAGCATCCATGTTTTCTATGGATTGTAGAATTTGCGCTATGTAGAATAGCTTTCGTCCCACATAAACGCCCAGCCCATATTGAGCGGATCCATAAAATATCAAAAAATACATTGGAATTCCATTTATTGGAAACTGCGATATGTACTGTATGCAGAAACCTACAATAATGAACGTGGCAGAGAACGATATGGAACGTCCCATTGCAAAAAATCGCCTCCTATTTTCTTTGTACTCTGAATTGTAGCGTTCTATTTCCTTGAAGTTTTTGGATATTATGCTTGGTATTACGTCCTGCGATTTATATACAAGTATGAATGTGCTCAAAATGGGTCCGCCCACAAGAATTCCATTGTAGTCTTTAAAGAAAAGCCTAACATAAGCCTTGAAAATATCTTCACCGTAAACGTAATAAGTCAATATTGAGGTAATAATCCCGTAACTGGCGCAGAATAATAGCCCCATAAAGACATGATTCATAAGAAAGAAAACATGCTTTGATTTCGTCATAATTCCCAGTTATC